>NZ_JBQQCE010000465.1:0-7760 GCF_052245645.1 Streptomyces sp. KR55
ACGTGAAGCTGTCGACCCGGCCGTCGTCCGACGTGACCGTGACGACCGCCCGCACCGGCGGCAACACGGGCCTGTCCGTGACCGGCGGCGCCTCGCTCACCTTCACGCCGTCGAACTGGAACACGGCACAGCAGGTGACCGTCACCGCCGACTCCTCCGGCACCGGCGCGGCGACCTTCGAGTCGACGGCGACCGGGCACGCCAAGGCCTCGGTCACGGTCACGCAGATCGCCGCGACCAAGGAGTACGACGCCCGTTTCCTGGAGCTCTACGGGAAGATCACCGACCCCGCGAACGGCTACTTCTCGCCCGAGGGCATCCCCTACCACTCGGTCGAGACGCTGATCGTCGAGGCGCCGGACCACGGCCATGAGACGACGTCGGAGGCGTACAGCTATCTGCTGTGGCTGCAGGCGATGTACGGCAAGGTGACGGGCGACTGGACCCGGTTCAACGGCGCCTGGGATCTGATGGAGAAGTACATGATCCCGACCCACGCCGACCAGCCGACCAACTCGTTCTACACCGCGTCGAAGCCGGCGACGTACGCGCCCGAACTCGACACCCCGCAGCAGTACCCGGCGCAGCTCGACCCGAGTGTCCCGGTCGGCCAGGACCCGCTCGCCGCCGAGCTGAAGAGCGCGTACGGCACCGACGACGTCTACGGCATGCACTGGCTGCAGGACGTCGACAACGTCTACGGCTACGGCAACGAACCGGGCAAGTGCGAGGCAGGGCCGACGGCGACCGGGCCGTCGTACATCAACACCTTCCAGCGCGGCTCCCAGGAGTCCGTGTGGGAGACCGTCCCGCAGCCGACCTGCGACGCCTTCAAGTACGGCGGCACGAACGGCTACCTGGACCTGTTCACCGGTGACGCGTCCTACGCCAAGCAGTGGAAGTTCACCAACGCCCCGGACGCCGACGCGCGTGCGGTGCAGGCCGCGTACTGGGCGGACCTGTGGGCCGAGGAGCAGGGTAAGGGCGGCGATGTCTCCGCGACCGTCGCGAAGGCGGCGAAGATGGGCGACTACCTGCGCTACGCCATGTTCGACAAGTACTTCAAGAAGATCGGCGACTGCGTGGGCGCCTCGGCCTGCCCGGCGGGCAGCGGCAAGGACTCCTCGCACTACCTGCTGTCCTGGTACTACGCCTGGGGCGGCGCCCTGGACACCTCCGCGGGCTGGGCCTGGCGCATCGGCTCCAGCCATGCGCACGGCGGCTACCAGAACCCGATGGCCGCGTACGCGCTCAGCTCCTACGCCGATCTGAAGCCCAAGTCGGCGACCGGGCAGGCGGACTGGGCGAAGTCGCTCGACCGGCAGCTGGAGTTCTACCGCTGGCTGCAGTCCGCGGAGGGCGCCATCGCGGGCGGCGCGACCAACAGCTGGCAGGGGCGGTACGCCACCCCGCCGGCCGGGAAGTCGACCTTCTACGGCATGTACTACGACGACAAGCCCGTCTACCACGACCCGCCGTCCAACCAGTGGTTCGGCTTCCAGGCGTGGTCGATGGAGCGGGTCGCCGAGTACTACCAGCAGAGCGGTGACGCGGACGCCAAGGCGGTCCTGGACAAGTGGGTCGACTGGGCACTGTCCGAGACCACGGTCAACCCGGACGGCACCTACCAGATCCCGTCCACCCTCCAGTGGTCCGGCCAGCCCGACACCTGGAACCCGTCAAGTCCGGGCGGCAACACCGGACTTCACGTCACCGTCGCGGACTACACCAACGACGTGGGCGTGGCGGCCGCGTACGCCAGGACGCTGACGTACTACGCCGACCGTTCCGGCGACACGGAGGCGGCGGCGACCGCGAAGGCCCTGCTCGACGGCATGTGGGACAACCACCAGGACGCGCTGGGCATCGCCGTGCCGGAGACCCGGGCGGATTACCTCCGGTTCGACGACAGCGTGTACGTCCCGAGCGGCTGGACCGGCACCATGCCGAACGGTGACGCGATCAACTCGTCGTCGACGTTCGACTCGATCCGGTCGTTCTACGAGGACGATCCGGCGTGGTCGAAGATCGAGGCGTATCTCGCGGGTGGTGCGGCGCCGTCCTTCACCTATCACCGGTTCTGGGCTCAGGCGGATATTGCGCTGGCCTTGGGCTCGTACGCGGAGTTGCTCGAGTAATGCGCAAGCTGCGGGCCGTCTGTGGCTGGTCGCGCAGTTCCCCGCGCCCCTGAGGGGCGCGACAACGCACCGTAGGCCGGGCGGTCCCCCTGACCTGGGGCCGCCCGGTCGGCACGCCCTTTCATCCCCTCCGGAAAGGACCCCACCGTGCGAAGAACCCGCATCCTCACAGCCGTGCTCGCGCTCGCCGCCGGACTGCTCGCGGGCACCCCGCCCTCACTCGCGGCGGACACCGGGCAGGTGTCGATCGCCGCCGACACCTACACCTGGAAGAACGCCCGCATCGACGGCGGCGGCTTCGTCCCCGGCATTGTCTTCAACCGCACCGAGAAGGACCTCGCCTACGCCCGCACCGACATCGGCGGCGCCTACCGCTGGCAGGAGTCGACGAAGACCTGGACGCCGCTGCTGGACTCGGTCGGCTGGGACGACTGGGGGCACACCGGAGTGGTGAGCCTGGCCTCCGACTCCGTCGACCCCGACAGGGTGTACGCGGCCGTCGGCACGTACACCAACAGCTGGGACCCGGGGAACGGGGCGGTGATGCGCTCCTCGGACCGGGGCGCCAGCTGGCGGAAGACCGACCTGCCGTTCAAGCTGGGCGGCAACATGCCCGGCCGCGGCATGGGCGAGCGGCTCGCGATCGATCCGAACAGGAACAGCGTGCTGTACCTGGGCGCGCCCAGCGGCAAGGGCCTGTGGCGGTCGACGGACGCGGGCGTGACGTGGTCGCAGGTGTCGGCCTTCCCGAACCCCGGCAACTACGTGCAGGACCCCAGCGACACGAGCGGCTACGCCTCCGACAACCAGGGCATCGCGTGGGTCACCTTCGACGAGTCCACCGGCACACCGGGCAACGCCACACGGACCATCTACGTCGGCGTCGCCGACAAGGACAACGCCGTGTACCGATCGACGGACGCGGGCGCCACCTGGTCCCGCCTCGCCGGCCAGCCGACCGGTTACCTCGCGCACAAGGGCGTCCTCGACGCCGAGAACGGCTACCTGTATCTCGCGTACAGCGACAAGGGCGGCCCGTACGACGGCGGCAAGGGCCGGCTGTGGCGGTACGCGACCGCGAGCGGCACCTGGACGGACATCAGCCCGGTCGCGGAGGCCGACACCTACTACGGCTTCAGCGGTCTGACCGTCGACCGGCAGAACCCGGGCACGGTGATGGCGACGGCGTACAGCTCCTGGTGGCCGGACACCCAGATCTTCCGTTCCACGAACAGCGGCGGCACCTGGACGAAGGCCTGGGACTACACGTCGTACCCCAACCGCTCGAACCGCTACACCATGGACGTCTCGTCCTCCCCGTGGCTGACCTGGGGCGCCAACCCGTCACCGCCCGAGCAGACCCCGAAACTCGGCTGGATGACCGAGGCGTTGGAGATCGACCCGTTCGACTCGGACCGCATGATGTACGGCACGGGCGCCACGATCTACGGCACGGACAACCTCACGAACTGGGACAGCGGCGGCACGTTCAGCGTCAAACCGATGGTGCAGGGACTGGAGGAGACGGCCGTCAGCGACCTCGCCTCTCCCCCGTCGGGCGCTCCACTGCTCAGCGCCCTCGGTGACATCGGCGGCTTCCGGCACACGGACCTCACCAAGGTCCCGCCGATGATGTACACGTCGCCGAACTTCACCTCCACGACCAGCCTGGACTACGCCGAGACCAACCCGAACACGGTCGTGCGGGTCGGCAACCTCGACTCCGGGCCGCACATCGCCTTCTCGACCGACAACGGCGCCAACTGGTTCGCCGGGACGGACCCTTCGGGTGTGAGCGGCGGCGGCACGGTCGCGGCGGCGGCCGACGGCAGCCGGTTCGTGTGGAGCCCTGCCGGTGCGGGCGTGCACCACGCGACCGGTTTCGGCTCGTCCTGGTCCGCGTCGTCCGGCATCCCGGCGGGCGCGATCGTCGAGTCCGACCGGGTCGACCCGATGACCTTCTACGGCTTCAAGTCCGGGAAGTTCTACGTCAGTACGGACGGCGGTGCGACCTTCACCGCGTCCGCCGCGACCGGCCTGCCCAGCTCGGACAGCGTCCGCTTCAAGGCGCTGCCCGGGACGAAGGGCGACATCTGGCTGGCGGGCGGTGCGACGGACGGCGCGTACGGCCTGTGGCACTCCACCGACGGCGGGGCCTCCTTCACCAAGCTGTCCGGCGTCGAGCAGGCAGACACGATCGGCTTCGGCAAGGCGGCGCCGGGAGCCTCGTACCAGACGCTCTACACCAGCGCGAAGATCGACGGGGTCCGCGGCATCTTCCGCTCGACCGACCGGGGCGCGACCTGGACCCGCATCAACGACGACGCCCACCAGTGGGGCTGGACGGGTGCGGCGATCACCGGTGACCCGCGGGTGTACGGCCGGGTGTACGTGGCGACCAACGGCCGCGGGGTGATCTACGGCGACCCGTCCGGCTCCGGCGGTGCCTGAACGGGTGGGGGCGTGCCGGCCGGGGCACGCCCCCACCCTTGTTCACGGTGTGTGGACCGTCGGCCGCGGGGGCGTCCCCATGCCGTTGCCGATGAAGAAGCTCGGGTGGGGCGGCTGGTTGTAGGCGGTGTTCTGCCAGGCCAGGGCCACGCGGTACTGCGTGTCGTGGAGCAGGGTCGTGATCCTGGTGTTCGTCTCGTGCGGCGTCGAGTAGATCCGCAGCGCCCGGTTGTCGCTGGTGCGCCAGACGACCTCCTCACGCCAGTCGCCCAGGATGTCCCCGGAGATCGCCGGGGTGGACTTGCTGCCGTTGTTCGAGGAGACGGCCGAACCCGTCAGCAGGCGGGTGTCGGAGGACGTGCCGTACTTGTCGATGCGGGTGCCGTCGAGGAGTTCGCGGACCGGGTCGCCGTCCCACCAGTTGACGAAGTTGATGCTGGAGGGCTCGCGGCCCAGCGAGCCGCCGGTCGCCGAGCGCAGGGTGGTGTCCGAGGCCGACCAGGACTCGGCGCCCGCGGAACCGGCGTGGATGTCTGCGGAGACACCACGCCCGTTGTCCGCGCCGGACGCCGTCTGCCACAGGATCTGGCCGGTGCGGGCGTCGGCCATCCAGGAGCCGGGCTTGGAGGAGTCCTCGGACACCTTGAAGTACTCCAGGCCCGAACGTGCCGGGTCGAGGTCGCCGACGTGGCCCGCGTCGCCGTGGCCGAGCTTCGTCGTCCACAGGCCCCAGCCGTTGTCGTCCACGGTCATCGCGCCGTAGACGATCTCGTCCTTGCCGTCGGCGTCCACGTCGGCGATGGACAGGCTGTGGTTGCCCTGGCCGTCGTAGCCCTTGCCCGCGTTGGTGGAGGCGTTGGTGTCGAAGGTCCAGCGGCGCGTGAAGGCTCCGTTGCGCCAGTCCCAGGCGGCGATCACCGTGCGGGTGTAGTAGCCGCGCGCCATGATCAGCGAGGGGCGGGCGCCGTCCAGGTAGGCCGTGCCGGCGAGGAAGCGGTCGACACGGTTGCCGTAGGAGTCGCCCCACGACGAGACCGTGCCGCGGGCCGGGACGTAGTCGACGGACTGCATCGCCGCGCCGGTCCGGCCGTTGAACATGGTCAGATACTCCGGCCCGGACAGGACGTAGCCGGAGGAGTTGCGGTGGTCGGCCGACGAACTGCCGATGACCTTGCCCGTGCCGTCGACCGTGCCGTCGGAGGTCTTCATGGCGACCTCGGCCTTGCCGTCGCCGTCGTAGTCGTACGCCTGGAACTGCGTGTAGTGCGCGCCCGAGCGGATGTTGCGGCCCAGGTCGATGCGCCACAGCCGGGTGCCGTCGAGCCTGATGCCGTCGACGATGGTGTTGCCGGTGTAGCCGGACTGGGAGTTGTCCTTGGCGTTGGTGGGCTGCCACTTGAGGACGAAGTCGAGGGCGCCGTCACCGTCGAGGTCGGCGACGGAGGCGTCGTTGGCCTCGTAGGTGTAGGCCACGCCGTCGGGGGTGGTGCCGCCGACCGGCGGGGAGAGCGGGACGTCCTTGTAGCCGCTGCGGAACTGGATCGCGTGGACGGAGTCACCCTGTTCGACACCGTTCACGACGGCGCGGACGGTGTAGTCGGCGTGGGACGGGGCGCCGGAGTGGAAGAAGCTGGTGGAGCCGGTGATCGGCGACGAGTTGACCTTCGTACCGGCCCGGTACACGTTGAAGGAGACGGTGTCGGCGTCGGTGCCGAGCCAGCGCCAGCTGACCAGGTTGCCGCTGCCGGTGTGGACGCTGACCACACCCCGGTCGAGCTTCTCCACCTGGCGGGCGGTGGCCGCCTCGGCGGAGGCCGGGTCGAGGACGATCACTCCGGCGCCGACCAGGGTGGCCGCGGCGGCCGCGGCTGCGAGGACGGCGTTACGGCGTCTGCGGTGCTTGTGCGCATGCCTGTACGGGTGCTTCACGGGGACGAACCTCCCGGGAGGACGGACGGGTTCCGTCCCTCAGTCGCCGCCGGGGGCCGAGGGGTTGCCGTACGTCCCGGCTTTCCGGGTGATGCACGCGGCCGGCGGTTTACGGAACGCCCGCAGGGTGAACCAGGGGTCGGGGCGGGGCCGGTCCTGGTCGGGCAGGGCCGCCAGGCGGGCGGCGAAGCCGTCGGCGAGCGGGTGGCCCGGCGGCAGCGTGACGAACCAGCCGCGGCGCAGGTCCGCGACCGTGCGGCGTGGGCTGCGGCCCTGACCGCGGCCCGGGAAACGGGTCTGCCCGGCGGGATGCAGGCCGTGTTCGACGGCGTACGACTCGACGGCCGACGTCTCGTCGACGGCGCGGCGGGGGGGCCGGGAGGCGAGGACGGCATCGATGTCACTGCCCACGTTGTGCGAGGCGGCCTTGTCGACCGTCGTGACATACACACCGCCGGGCCGCAGCACCCGCGCGCACTCCGCGACGACGGCCCCGACGTCCGCCGGACGCGGCAGCAGGTGGAGCAGCCACACGCTGCTCACGGCGTCGAACTCCCCGTCCCGGAAGGGCAGTCGGCGGCTGTCGGCGAGGACGACGGCCCCGGGCAGGCGGGCGGCTGCCTGCCGGGCCATCGCGTAGGTGAGGTCGACGCCGGTCACCCGCATCCCGTCCCGGCCGGCCGCGAGCCGCCGCGTCACGATGCCGGTGCCGCAGGCGACGTCGAGCAGGCTGCGCGCATCCTGCGGTACCAGGCTCAGCACGCCCTCCGCCGCGGCCGCCGCCCGGGGTTCGCCGCCGCGGGAGGCGTCGTACCGTTCCGCCTCCTCGCTGTAGTCCAGCACCATGGGCTCAGCTCGCGCCGTGCGCCGGGGCCAGCTCCGCCACGCGCCGGGCGAGCTGGAAGTCCAGCTCGGTCACCTTGCCGCCCACGCTGTGCGTATTCACGGAGACGGACACGGTGTTGTAGCCGAGGGTGAGGTCGGAGTGGTGGTCCAGCTCCTCCTGGACCTGGGCGATGTGCACCACCATGGCCGTCGCGGCGAAGTGCGAGCCGAGCCGGTAGGAGCGGGTGAGGCGGTCACCGTCGGCCGACCAGCCCGGCAGTTCGGCGATGCGGTTCTCGATCTCCTGCTGCGACAGCGGTTCGACGGGCATGAGGTCGCTCCCTTTCCTCGGGGTCGCGTGCGATGTCGCGTACCTGTTCAGCGTGCCACAGGCGGACGGCTGCGGCCCTGGTCAGA
>NZ_JBQQCE010000466.1:0-7747 GCF_052245645.1 Streptomyces sp. KR55
CCCCTGGCCGGGTCCGACGGGCGCAGCCCCTGGCCGGGTCCAAGGGGCGTAGCCCCGGCGGGTCGAAGGGGCGGAGCCCCTGGGGATGGGAATGGGTAAGGGCGGCGGGGCGAGAAAAGACCCGCCTCAGCCCAAGTAGTCCCGCGCGATCCGCTCCGCCACCCGCTCCAGGATCGGCCCCGCCTCCGCGATGCACTTCGCCACGTCCGGCTCGACCTCCGTCAGCGGGTACGCCCGCCGGATCCCGGCCCGGCCCAACGCCTGAGGCGGCAGCGCGAGGCGCCCGCACACCGCGACAACCTCCTTGCCCGCGGCCCGCGCAGCAGCCGCGACCCCCGCCGGAGCCTTGCCGTGCAGGGTCTGCTCGTCCAGCGAGCCCTCACCGGTGATCACCAGATCGGCCCGGGACAGTGCGCGGGCGAAGCCCAGGACGTCGAGCATCACCTCGATACCGGGACGGAACCGGGCCCCGATGATCAGCGCCCCGTACCCGATCCCACCCGCCGCGCCGGCGCCCGGCGACGCGGCGTACTCCCCGGCCTTCGGCCCGATGGCCTCCTCCAGCACCTTCGCGAAGTGCCCAAGCGCCGCGTCCAGCGTCGCCACGTCGTCCGGCGAGGCCCCCTTCTGCGGCCCGTACACCGCCGGCGCCCCCTTCGGCCCGGTCAGCGGGTTGTCGACGTCGCTGGCAAGGACGAACTCGACGTCCGCCAGCCGCGGGTCGAGGCCCGACAGATCGGCGGACGCGAGCGCGCCGAGCCCTCCGCCGCCCGGCGGCACCGGCTCCCCCTCCGCCGTCAGGAACCGCGCCCCCAGCGCGGCCAGCATCCCCGCACCGCCGTCCGTCGTCGCGCTCCCCCCGACCCCGAACACGATCGTCCGCGCCCCCGCGTCGAGCGCGGCCCGCAGCAACTCCCCCGACCCGTAAGTGGATGCCGTGAGCGGCGCGAAGACCCCGGCCGGCAGCCGCTGCAGCCCGCTCGCCTCGGCCATCTCCACGACGGCAGTGTCGCCGCGCAGCGCAAAGGCGGCGGTCACCTCGTCGCCGAGCGGCCCCGCAACCCGTACCGCACGCCGCTCGAACCCGGCCGCGACCGCCGCGGCCACGGTTCCGTCGCCGCCGTCGGCCACCGGGAGCGCCTCCACGTCGACGTCCGGTACGACGCGGCGCAGTCCGGCCGTCACCCGCTCGGCGACCTCCACGGCCGTCAGCGACCCCTTGAACTTGTCCGCGGCGATGAGCACCCGACGGGCACCGTCCACAGCGTCAGCCACCTTGTCTTCCCCTTGCTCTCCGGGCCCCACGCATGTCGGGGCCAGTCGCGCCGCTGCGACCCTAACCGCAGCACAGCCCTGCCGTCATGCCCCTGACCGGACCGTGGAACACCCTGGAAAGCCCCTGAGATCCGCCTGTGACGGCCGCCGGATTCGGGTAAACCTTCCCTATGACCCCTGTGGGCACCGAGCCAGAGCTCGCCGACCGCATCCTCGGGGGCTGGCTGGGCCGGATCGCCGGGAACATGCTGGGCAAACCGGTCGAGCAGGGCGATCTGTGGACGCGCGACCGCATCGACCGCTACCTGCGCCAGGCCTCCGCCCTGCCCCTCACCGACTACCTCCCCGAGCCGCCCCCCGACGGCGACAGCCCCCAGCTGCGCCCGGAGTGGCGCCAGTGCGTCCGCGGCCGCATCCACGGCAGCTGCCGCGACGACGACGTCGACTACGCCGTCCTCGGCCTGGACCTCCTGGAAACCCACGGCTTCGGCTTCAGCACCGAGCAGGTCGGCGACCTGTGGCTGCTGCGGCTGCCGTACCTGCAGACGTTCACGGCGGAGCGGGCGGCCTACCGCAACCTCGCCAACGGACTCAAGCCGCCGCTCACGGCGACGTACGACAACCCGTACCAGGAGTGGATCGGCGCCCTCATCCGCGCCGACATCTACGGCTGGACCTGCCCGGGCGCCCCGTCCCGCGCCGCCTCGCTGGCCCGCCGGGACGCGGTGCTGTCGCACACCGGCAACGGCGTGTACGGGGCGATGTGGGCGGCGGCGCTGATCTCGGCCGCGTTCACGGCGCCCACCGTCCGGCACGCCGTGGACCAGGCGCTGACCGTCGTCCCGGCGAGCAGCCGGCTGGCCCGCACGGTGCGCCGCGTCGCCTCGCTCCACGAGACCCGGATGACCTGGGAGGACACGCTGACGACGCTGGCCGAGGAGACCGCCGGGCTCGGCTGGATCCACGCCATCCCGAACGCGGCGGTGCTCACCGCGGGGCTGCTGTACGGCGACGGCGACTTCACCCGCACCATCGCACTCACCGTCCGCGGTGGCCTGGACACCGACTCCAACGGCGCCACGGCCGGTTCGGTGGCCGGTGTCCTGACCGGTGCGGAGGCGATCCCGGCCCAGTGGAAGGACCCGCTGGAGGACACGGTGCGCAGCGCGGTGTTCGGCTTCGACGGGGTACGGATCAGCGAGCTGGCGGAGCGGACCCTGCGACTGGCCCGGACGGAGGCCGACTACGCCGACCAGTAGGACAGGCCCTGAGCCCGCCCTGGTTACCCTTCCTGGATGACCACTCCTGACTTCGCCACGTACATCGCGGGCCTGCCCCGCGTCCTCGCCGGTGCCGCCGCGCTCTTCCGTGACACCGAGGGCCGGGTACTGCTCGTCGAGCCCAACTACCGTGATGGCTGGGCGCTTCCTGGCGGCACGATCGAGTCCGACGACGGCGAGACCCCGCGCCAGGGCGCGCGCCGGGAGACCGCCGAGGAGATCGGCCTGGACCGGGAGCTCGGGCGGCTGCTCGCCGTGGACTGGGTGCACGGGACGGCCCGGCCGCCGCTGGTGGCGTATCTGTACGACGGCGGGGTGCTCGGCGAGGAGGACCTCAAGGCGATCCGGTTGCAGGAGGAGGAACTGCTGTCCTGGCGACTCGTACCCCGCGAGGACCTCACCGACTTCCTGCCCGGCGCCCTGGGCCGCCGCGTGCTGACCGCGCTCGACGTCCTCTCGGACGGGTCGGGAACGGCCGAGCTGGAGAACGGCCACCGAGTGCTCTGACCGGGCGGGGGCCGGGCGGATTCAGCCCTCCACGTCGCAGGGCTTGGCATCCACCTCACGCAGCGCCTCGTCACGCTCGGCGACCCGGGCCTCCGTACGGTGGCCGCGCTCGACGTAGTCCCGCAGCACGAGCTCGACGGCGTCCTGGGGATTGCCGACGCCCGCCAGCACCATGGCTTCCACGACAAGTTCGGCGTCGAGCGTGACGTTGACCTTGGCCATGCACGGACCGTAGCACCAGCGCCCCGCCGCGGTGGGCTGGGCACGAGCCCGCCCGCTGGGGACCGTGGGTGGCACCTGCCCCATCAGCGAGGCCGATGTCGACGTCGGGAAGTACAACCAGCGGGTCGAAGCCCGCATGGAACAGCGCACCCGGGAGCAGCCGTGACACAGACACATCCGAACGGCTGACGGCCCACCGGCTGACGCCCACCGGGTGACGTCCACCCGTACGGCGCCACATCGCTACGCCGCCGGCTCCGGCCGACGGATCCCTGATACTGCGGCGCTTCACAAGCGGCACGATCGCAGACCCTTGTCAACACGGCCGAGCAGCCGGAACGACCACGGCAGGCAGAGTCGGTCGCGCGCCGCGATAAAGGAATTCCATGAGACAGTCCCGAATCGCGGCATGTACCTCCGCCCTCCTCTTCGCCGCTGCCTGCACCGTCGCCGGGCCCACGGCCGGGCCCACGACGGCCCGAGCGGCGCCGCACACGGCAGCCACGGACTATGTGGCCCTGGGGGACTCGTACTCCGCCGGCGTCGGAGCCGGCGACTACCTCTCCTCCAGCGCCGACTGCCAACGCAGCGGCAGGTCCTATGCCGCCCTGTGGACTGCAGCCCACGCACCCTCGTCCTTCAGCTTCACCGCGTGCAACGGCGCCCGGACCAGCGACGTCATGGCACTCCAGCTCGGTCCGCTCACACCGCGTACCGACCTGGTCAGCATCACCGCCGGCGGCAGCGACGTGGGCTTCGGAACCGTCATGACGACGTGCGTACTGCGCGGCATCACCACCTGCCTGTCCGCCCTCGCCGACGCACGCGCCACCATGGACGGCCCCCTTCCGGGCAACCTCGACCGCCTGTACTCAGCCATCACCAGGAGGGCACCCGCCGCCCACGTCGTGGTCCTCGGCTATCCGCGCCTGTATCAACTCCACGGCACCTGCCGGGCGGGCTTCCCGGACACGGTGCGCTCCGCCCTCAACGACGCCGTGGACCACCTCAACCGCGTGATCGCCAAACGCGCCGCCGATCACGGGTTCACGTTCGCCGACGTCCGTACCGCCTTCACCGGCCACGAAATCTGCTCGCCCAACCCGTGGCTGCGCAGCATCCACTTCCTGGCACCCACCGAGTCCTACCACCCCACGGCATCCGGCCAGTCCCTCGGCTACCTCCCCGTCCTGGCCGCCGTAGCCTGAGGCACCACCCAGGATGGGCGGTGGCGGGGCCGCGCGCTCGACCGCTCCCCCAGGCCGATACAACCTGTTCACGCTGCTACACCCCTGCTGGTGGTAGGGCCACCCCGGGCAGAAGCCGCGATACGCCCGGGAGAGGGTCTCCTCACACGGGTGCGGCGGATATCGGTTCGCCCCGAGCGGGCAGGCGCCCTAACTCTCGGCCCATGAACAGGCCACTCGTCGCCATCCTCAGTGGTGCAGGCATCACGCCGGTGCCGGTCGAGTGACCATCTCGGAGTCGTAGCCGTCCCTCGATCTGCGAGCTGGAGAGGTCAACGTGCGCACCGGAGGACAGGGCAAGGCTGTTCAGGTTGGGAGTTTCACCGCATAGATCCAGTCGAGACCGTCGTATCCGATTGCGTCGAGGTGCTCCGCCCGAGTCAGGCCGGCCCGGATCGCCACGCGCTGGGAAGCCATATTGGCCGGTCGAACCCTGGCGATCAGGGGGAGATCGGGAACTCGGCGGGACACCCAGGCCGTGACCTCGCTGGCGGCTTCGCCCGCGAAACCCTGACCCCACGCCGAGGTGGCGAAGCGGTAGAAGAGGTTGAGGACCTGCATCCCGTGCAGGGCCATGGGCTTGATCCCGCAGAAGCCCAGCTGCTGCTCAGAGCCATGGCGCCGGACGACCCAGTACCCGTATCCGCACCGCTCCCACTGGTCGTTCCAGCGCCGATAGAGCTCCTCCGCCTCCTCGAACCGGGCGAGCGCGTCGGAAGGATTGTGCACGCAGGTCCCGGGATCACTATGGATCTCAAAGATCGCATCGATATCAGCTTCGTTCGGACGCCGCAGCGACAGCCGGGGGGTCTGCAACTCCTCGGCTGACAGGCTCCAGTCACGCATATGAAGATCCCAGATCTCGTCTTCGGTTCAACACGGACCGACTTCGCTCACTTTCAACAACAGCAATGATCAAGGGTGTTGGAAGTCAAGTGCCAATCGTCAGGCAGGCTCACGGATCTTCATCACTGCCCTGGAAGATCCGGTTCAGGTGGTGGTCCAGCACTGCGGCGGCGGATCGCGGGCTGCGCTGGCCGACAAGGACGCTGGTGCCAAGTCCCGCGGACATGGCCAACAGGCTGGCTGCTTCCAACTGGACGTCCACACCGGGCTCGACGAGATCCGCCTCCTGCGCCTGCCGGAGGAGTCCTGCCAGGACCTCCTCGGCGGCATCAGGGTTCCGGATGAATGGCTGGGCGGCGAGCGCCGGGTCGGTCACGGCCAGAACGGCGTACGAGGTATAGACGAGGTGGAAGGCTCGGCTCGCCTCGTCGGTCGGCAGCGACGCCATCAGGAGCGCCTCGATCATCGCGCGTGGTCCTGGGTCGTCCCCGACGGTCCGGGACCGGGCCGCGACGCGTTCCCCGAACCTCTCCGCCAGATGCTGCAGCCCGTAGAGCAGCAACTTTTCCTTGGTCTCGAAGTAGTACTGCACCAGCCGCAGCGACACTCCCGCCTCCGCCGCCACGTCGCGCATCCCCACGGCGTGCAGGCCGCGTCGCCCGGCCACCCGGACAAGTGCCTCGGCGATCTCGGTACGCCGTTCTGCGTGGTCCACGCGCTTGGGCATCGGCCGCCTCTCTGCTCTCTGTTCGCCCTGGCTGGGGCGCCCCCAATTCATGATGATACAGCTGTACCACCAAGGTGGTACGTTCGTATCACGAAGAATGGAGATCCCGGAGGTGGCAGTGTCCGAGACCACGACCCGCAGCCAGGCCGATGTCGGCCGCTACGTGAGCGATGCCTTGCGTCACCGCTACTTCGCGGCGTGCGACGCGGTATACGCACTAGGGGCGCCCGCGCTCGCGGAAACGGACGTGGAGACCTCCTTCGGCACCACACACGTCTATCGGTACGGCCCCGCAGACCCGACCGCCCGGTCCCGCACCCCCGTCGTCCTGGTGCACGGGGCGGGGTCCTGCTCTGCCATGTGGTATCCGAACACCCCGGCCCTCAGCGCCGACCGCCCCGTCTACGCAATCGACACCCCAGGTGATCCGGGACGCAGCATGCAGCGCGAACCCATCCATCGACCCGAACGTGCCGCACAGTGGCTGGACGAGACACTCGCCGGGCTCGGACTCGACCGCGTGCACCTTGTCGGTTCCTCCTACGGCGGATGGCTCACCCTCAACCAAGCGCACCGCAGGCCCGACCGCCTAGCCTCGGTCACGCTGCTCGACCCCGGCGGCCTGGAGAAGGTGGGGCTGCGCTTCTTCGTCTGGCTCTTCGCCGGCCTCTTCGCGACGTTCGCGCCCAAGGCGCTACGCCCACGACTGGCAGCCTGGCTGGAGCAGCCGGTCCTCGTCGTGCCGGAGTTGCGCACGATGATCAGACTGGGCGTCCGTGCCTACCGCATACGCCGCCCGGCTCCCCTGCCCCTGTCCGAGGACGAACTGTCCACCATCCACACCCCGCTCTACCTGGTACTCGGCAAGCGAAGCCTCCTCGTGCACCCACGCCGGCAAGTGGAGCGTATCCCGCGCCTGATACCCGGCGCCCGCGCCGAGATCGTCTCCAACACCGGCCACGGACCACAGATTGACCACGCAGAGGAGGTCAATCGCCGAATGCTGAGCTTCATGGACTCCGTCACCTGACCGCTGCCAAAGCTGACGGGCCGAGATTCCACTCACCCTCCACACGGCCAAGACCTGGGGAATTACGGGCTCTGTCGGAGATCTTGTGACGGAGCCGGTCTGAACTGGGCATCAACGGGGTGTGCGGTTCAGGGGATTTGGGGCGGTTGCTGCCGCATTTAACCGGTGTGGTGATGGAGTCGGTAGAACGGGCCGCCGAGGTGGTCACGTTTCGTACGTCGTGCCGGGCGCTGCCCGTGCGGTGTCCGAGGTGCGGCATGCCGTCCTGGCGGGTGCACGGCCGGTACACGCGGCAGCTGCGGGACGCGCCGGTCGGGCAGACGCCGGTGGTGATCGAGTTCGTGGTGAGGCGGTTCAAGTGCAGTAACTCCCGCTGCGCCGCAGTGACGTTCGCCGAGCAGGTAGAGGGCCTGACCCGGCCGCACGCCCGATACACGCCGGTATTACGGCAGATGCTGTCGTCGATCGCGCTGGTGCTGGCGGGGCGTCCCGGGGCCAGGCTGGCCGCGCTGCTGGGGATGCCGGTGGCCAAGGACGTGCTCCTGAGCCTGCTCCATACCGTGCCGGATCCGCCGTCCGGCCCGGTCAGAGTACTGGGCGTTGATGATTTCGC
>NZ_JBQQCE010000467.1:0-7736 GCF_052245645.1 Streptomyces sp. KR55
CTGCTGGTGAACCTGTTCACGGACCTGTTCCCGGCGATGGCCGTGGCGGTCACGCCGCTGAAGGACCCGGCCGAGGACGCGAGCGCCGGCAGCCGGCCGTTGGGGACGACGCTGCTCGGCAGCCCGCTGATGCGGCAGATCCGGCACCGCGCACTGACCACGTCTCTCGGCGCGGTCACGGCCTGGCTGATCGGTCGCTTCACGCCGGGCTCGGCCCGCCGGACGACCACGATGGCCCTGTGCGCCGTGGTCGGCAGCCAGCTCGCCCAGACCCTCGCCGACCGCCGCGACAGTCCACTGGTCCGCGTCACCGTGTTCGGCTCCGCCGCCGCCCTGGTCGCCCTGGTCGAGACGCCGGGTATCAGCCAGGCCTTCGGCTGCACGCCGCTCGGCCCGTTCGCCTGGGCCGGCGTGCTGGCGGCGATCGCCCTGGCGGTGACCGGCCAGCGGGCGCTGCCCCCGCTGGAACGGGCGGTCGTCCGGCTGAGCCGCTGACCAGCGACGCGGCCGAACCGGACGAAGTGGAGCCGCTAGACGGCCTCTTCCCGGGGCTTTTCGACGTGCTTCTCGGCACCGCCGACCGGCAGGCCGCCCGCCTCGGCGAGATCTGAACCCGCCTTCGCGGGAAGGTGGTTGAAGAGCAGGTTGAGTACGATCGCCGTCAGGCAGCCGGCGCTGATCCCGCTGTGCATGATCGTCTGGAACCAGTCCGGGAACTGGTCGTAGATCGTCGGCACACCGATCGGCAGCACGCCCATGGCCACCGACACGGCCACGACCGTCAGGTTGTGGTTGCCCCTGAAGTCGACCTCGGCCAGGGTCCTGAGGCCGCTCGCGGCGACCGTCCCGAACATCACCAGGCCCGCGCCGCCGAGGACCGGCGCCGGAATCGCCGCGACCACCGCGCCCAGCTTGGGCAGCAGGCCGAGCAGCACCAGGATGCCGCCCGCCGCCGCGACAACCCAGCGGCTGCGCACCCGGGTCATACCGACGAGTCCCACGTTCTGCGCGTACGCGGTGTAGGGAAAGGTGTTGAAGACACCGCCGAGTACGGTCGACAGACCGTCGGCGCGCAGCCCGTCCGCAAGAGAGCGGGGCTCGACCTTCCGCCCGGTCATCTCACCGACCGCGATGAAGTCACCGGTCGTCTCCGTCATGCACACCAGCGCGACCACCAGCATGGACACGATCGCCGACACCTCGAAGGTCGGCGCCCCGAAGTGGAACGGCGTGCTGATCCCGACCCAGTCCGCGTCGGAGACCCCGCCGAAGTCCGTGAACCCGAACGGCACCGCGACCGCGAGCCCCACCGCGATCCCGATCAGCACCGCGATCCGGCTCAGGAACACCGGCGCGAACCGCTGCACGCCCAGCACCACCGCCAGCACGAACGCGGCGAGCGCCAGGTTCTTCGGCTCCCCGAAGTCCTCGGCCCCCGCACCACCGGCGGCCCAGTTGCCCGCCACCGGCAGCAGCGAGATACCGATGATCAGGATCACCGTGCCGGTGACCAGCGGCGGGAAGAACCGCAGCAGCTTGCCGAAAACGGGTGCGAGCAGCACGATCGCGAGTCCCGCGACGATCACCGAGCCGTAGATCGCGGGCAGTCCGCCGCCGGTCGTCCCGATCATGACCATCGGTGACACGGCCGCGAACGTACAGCCCTGCATGATCGGCAGCCGCACGCCGAACCGCCAGAAGCCGATGCACTGGATGAGCGTGGCGATGCCGCACACCAGCAGATCGGCGGTGATCAGATACGCCAGATCCGCCGGCGGCAGCTTCATCGCACCGCCCACGATCAGCGGCACGGCCACCGCGCCCGCGTACATGGCGAGCACATGCTGCAGCCCGAAGGCGGCCAGCTGTCGTACGGGTGGGACCTCGTCGACGGGATGGACGGGCGCGGTCGATGCCATGGGCACTCCAGAGCGGCGGTGAGCGGGGAACATCCGAACTGCAGGAGACCGTAAGCGGCTTGAACAGTTTGTTGATTTCCGTCTCGTTGCAGCCGTGTGTCCTGCCCGCCGGCGGCGCCGGGTTCTGCTACGAGTCGACCCTGCGTGCCGCGGTCAGCAGCGACTCCCAGTCGGGCAGCTTGACCACGCTCCGCCCGAGCGAGGCTCCGAGTTCCGCCTCGGCCCGCTCGATGGCCCGCCACCCCGCCCATTCGACCGGCTCGACGCCCTCGGCGCGCAGTACCGCGAGCGGATCCTCGGGAACTTCCTTCCGTACGAGAACGGGGGCGTCCTCGAGCAGCGACAGCACCGTCTCCTTGGCGCACGGCCGGTTGGTGCCGATGACACCCGTCGGACCCCGCTTGATCCAGCCCGCCACGTACTCACCCGGCGCCACGACTCCGCCGCGCAGCACCCGGCCGGCCAGCTGCGGCACCGTGCCGGTCGCCGGATCGAAGGGCAGCCCTTCCAGCGGCACTCCGCGATAGCCCACCGACCGCAGCACCAACTGGGCCTCGATCTCCTCGTACCGGCCCGTCCCCGTCACGCCGCCCTGCCCGTCCGGCAGCGTCCGTTCGAACCGCACCGCGCCCACGCGCCCGCCCTCGGCGAGCAACTCCACCGGGCGCAGGAAGAACCGCAGCCGGATCCGGCGCGGAAGATCCCTGGTCGGCTGGGCGGCCCAGCCCCGCAGCACCTCCACGTTGCGGCGCTGCGCGGCCGGCAGCGCGGACGGGTCGACGTACGCCGGATCCAGCGCCAACTCCTCCGGATCCACGCTCATTTCGGCACCCGGCAGCGAGCCCAGCTCACGCAGCTCCTTGGTGGTGAAGCGGGCCTGCGAAGGGCCGCGCCGCCCCACCATGTGGATGCCGGTCACCCGGCTCGCCCCCAGCGCGGTCAGCGCCGCCTGCGGCATGTCGGTGGGGCTCAGCTCGGCCGCGCCGCGCGCCAGGATCCGGGTGACGTCCACGGCGACGTTCCCCACGCCGATGACCACGGCCGCCCGGGCGCCGAGCACGAACCCGTCCTCCACGGCGTCCGGATGCGCGCTGTACCAGGACACGAACTCCGTCGCCGAGAAGCTGCCCGGCAGATCCTCCCCGGGGATCCCGAGATGCCGGTCGGTCGCGGCTCCCACGCAGTACACGACCGCGTGGTACAGCTCCCGCAGCCGGGCGGCCGGCACTCCGCCGGCGCCGACCTGGACGCCGCCGAGGAACCGCACCCGCTCGTGCTCCAGCACCGTCCGCAGATTGTTCTGCAGCGACTTGATCTTCTCGTGGTCGGGCGCCACGCCGTAACGCACCAGACCGTACGGGCACGGCAGCCGGTCCAGGACGTCGACGAACGCGGTGGGTTCCAGCTGGACAAGGTTCTGGGCGGAGTAGACCCCGCTCGGCCCGGAGCCGACGACGGCGACACGCAGCACGGCGGAACTCCTTCGTCCGGTGGTCCGGTGGATCGTCCGGTGCATCACAGGAGATCGCTGACGGCTCCAGCATTGCACCGCTGCCGCTCCGCTGACAGGGTGCCGCGCCAAGAACGGACGCGTGTCCGTTCGTATGGAGTGTGATCATGCGGTTACGTTGCGTGCGTGCTGGAAGCATCCTTTCTTGATCTTTCTGATCGCCGTCCGGAGGACGGTGCGGTGTCCGTGTGGCCCGCGTGGGAAGTGCGCGAGGAGAGCGGCGCGACGGCGTGGTTCCATGTGCGGCTCGACTTCGCCGACGGCGCCCGGGTCGACGCGCTCGCCGTGGCGGCCGACGGCTGCGTCAACCTCGAGGACGTCCGGGCCCGGCCCGCGCTGTCCCTCGACGATCTGGCGGTGTTCGCCGACTGGATCGAAGAGCCGCTGTTCTCGGTGTGCGGCGGCGTGGCGACCGAGCCGTTGCAGGGGGAGTCGGCGGGCGGCAGGCGCGCCCGCCCCGCCTGGCCGCGTGGCATCGAGGGGAGCCGGCTGGTGGCGCAGGAATACCGCGCCGCGCAGCACGAGGGGCTCGACCCCGTCCTCGCGGTGATGTGCGCCACCGGGCACAGCCGCCGCCGGTCGCTCAGGCTGATCGCCCAGGCGCGGGACGCGGGCTTCCTGACCCCGCGTCACGCACGGCGCTGAGCGGGCCCGGCGGGCGCAGAGGTCACACGCGCGGAGGTCACAGCATTCCGCGCATGCGCGTGATCTCGCTCGTCTGCTGGGCGATCACGTCGTCGGCCATCTCCTCGATCCGCACGTTGTTGCCCTGCGACTTCACATCCGTGGCCATCGTGATCGCCCCTTCGTGATGGGTGATCATCAGCGTGACGAAGAGCTGGTCGAACGCCTTTCCCTCCGCCGCGCGCAGGTTCTTCAACTGCGCCTCGGTGGCCATCCCGGGCATCGGGCCGTGGTGGTGGCCGTCGCTCTTCTCGTCCTCGCCGTGCGTCTCCAGCCAGCTCCTCATCGCCGCGATCTCGGGCCCCTGCGCGGCCTCGATCCGCTCCGCCAGCTTCTTCACCCGCGACGACTCGGCGCGATCCGGGGCGAGTTCGGTCATCTCCAGGGCCTGGGCGTGGTGCTCGATCATCATCCGCGCGTAGTCGATGTCCGCCGAGTTGGGCGTGTCGTCGTCGGCGCGCTGCTGTGCGGCGTCCTCGGCGGACATCGTGCGGTTCGCCTCGCCGGGCTTGCCGGGCACGAGCACCGAGGGGCCGCTCGCCCGGTCCGGCTCCGCGTCGGAGCCGGAGTCGCAGCCCCCGAGCGCGAGGGCGGCCAGGGTGGCCAGTGAGGCCGCGGTGAGGGAAGCACGCGACGCTCGACGGAAGGGCACAACGACCTCCTGTGGCTGGGGGGATGAGGGGGCACCTTGTGAGTGCTGGTGACCGTCCTAACACGCTTCCGCTCATGAACGAGCGAAAACCTTCATTACATGTTCGTTGCCCCCTGTTGATCTGTGCATGATGAAGACGATACTTCGGGGGTCCGTGAACCGTTCCCTGGCGAACGGAACAAGGGAGGAAGCAGTGACCCTGTTGAACAACCCCCGAACGCGGCGCAGACGCCTGGGAGTTGCCGCGGCAGCGGCCGGACTCCTGGCCGCGCTGCTGACGGTCCATCCGGCGGCCGCGACCCCCGACCCGGGGGACGGCCCGGCGACCGACAAGGAGGTGTCCCGCAGCGCCCAGGCCGAGGTGCGCGAGGCCCTGGAGAGCGGGGAGATACCCGGCCAGGACGAGGTCGTCCACTCGGACAACATCGAGCACGTCACGAACATCCCCAAGGACGTGCTGCCCGGCACCAATTCGGATCTCGCCTTCCAGGGCAGGTACGCCTTCGCCGGCAACTACGACGGCTTCCGCATCTTCGACATCAGCAACCCGAAGTCGCCGAAGACGGTCGCCCAGGTGCTGTGCCCCGGCTCGCAGAACGACATCTCCGTCTCCGGCAACCTGCTGTTCCTGTCCACCGACTCCTCGCGCAGCGACAGCAGTTGCAACAGCACCACCCAGCCGGTGACCGAGAAGTCCTCCTGGGAGGGCATGAAGGTCTTCGACATCAGCGACAAGCGCAACCCGGAGTACGTCGCCGCCGTCGAGACTGCCTGCGGTTCGCACACCCACACGCTGGTGCCCGAGCGCAGGAACGTCTACATCTACGTCTCCTCGTACTCGCCGAACGCCGCGTACCCCGACTGCCAGCCGCCGCACGACGGCATCTCCGTCATCAAGGTGCCTCGCAACGCGCCGGAGAAGGCTGCGCTCGTGGGCTTCCCGGTGCTCTTCCCCGGTGAGGGCCCGGACGGCGGCGGCAACCCGGGCGGGCCGACCAACCCGGGTGTCTCCAAGACGACCGGCTGCCACGACATCACCGTGCTGCCCTCGCAGGACCTGGCGGCGGGCGCCTGCATGGGTGACGGCATCCTGTTCTCCATCAAGGACCCGGAGCACCCGAAGGTCATCGACCAGGTGCAGGACAACGTGAACTTCGCGTTCTGGCACTCGGCGACCTTCAACCAGGACGCCGACAAGGTCGTGTTCACCGACGAGCTGGGCGGCGGTGGCGCAGCCACCTGCAACGAGGAGATCGGCCCGAACCGTGGCGCCGACGGTATCTACGACATCGTCGGCAAGGGCGACAACCGCAAGCTCGTCTTCCGCAGCTACTTCAAGATCGAGCGCCACCAGGCGGACACCGAGGTCTGTGTGGCCCACAACGGCTCGCTGATCCCGGTCAAGGGCAAGGACATCATGGTCCAGGCCTGGTATCAGGGCGGCGTCTCCGTCTGGGACTTCACCGACTCCGCCCACCCGAAGGAGATCGCCTACTTCGAGCGCGGTCCGCTGACCACCGACCGGGTCACGACCGCCGGCTCCTGGTCGGCGTACTACTACAACGGTTACATCTACTCGAACGACATCGCCAAGGGCTTCGACGTCCTGAAGCTCGACGACCGGCGCACGGACCCGGCGAAGCGTGTCCGCCTGCACGAGCTCAACGTGCAGACGCAGCCGGACTACTTCGACTGATCCGAGGCCGGCCGGCCGAGGGTCGGTGTGTCTGCCGGGTCTGTCGCGAAGAACCGTGACAGGTCCCCGTCGCGTGTCCCGCCGGGCGTTTCGGCGTCCGGCGGGCACCCGAGCTCCCAGTCGAGCCGGTAGCGCCGGAACAACTCGGTGCGCAGGGGAGCGATCGGCATCCCCACGTTCGGCAGCACCATCGCATAGACGGCCCCCATGAGCAGGGCGCGCAGCATCGCATAGTCGGCCTCGGCGTTCCGGGAGCCGTGCCGGGCCACGGTGTCCCGCAGCAGTTCGGCGAGTCGCTGCTGCTCCGGGCACCGCACGAAGCCCTCGGTGTCCAGCAGTCCCGCCATGTGCTGGCGCATCAGTACGGTCCGGTCCCGGGCCAGGCCGAGGATCGCGTCGATGGCACGCGCCATCCGCTCCCGGCCGTCCTCCGTGCGCGGCTCGCGCTCCAGTGCCTCCTCCAGCGTGCGGTGCATCAGCCGGTGCACGGCGGACTGCACGAGCTGGCGTTTGCCGGGGAAGTAGTACGACACCAGTCCGCGCGCCGAGCCGGCCCGGTCCGCGATGTCGCCGAGGGTCGTGGCCTCGTATCCCCGCTCGCTGACCAGCTCGACCGCCGCCTGCAGGAGCCGCTCCCGGGAACGCCGCCGCAACTCTTCATTGACCGAAGCGCTCCGGGGGGCCATGCTGTAACTCCTGTGTTGACTGGCTGCCAGCCAACTATACTCGGAGCGTCCGTCCCGGGCCCTGCGTGGCCGGGACCGGCGGTGCCGTCTGTCTCGGGCGACGCGGGGGATCGTCCGAGACAGACGGTCATGTCACGGGTCGGCCGACGAGGTCCAGCACCGGGCGCAGCCCGTCGGGCCGCTCGTCGGCCGGCAGGTGGTGCACGAAGTGGACCGCACAGCCCAGGGCGGCCGCGCCGCCGTCCGCCCGGTGGTCGTCACCCACCATCAGCACCTGCTGGGGATCAGCGCCGAGATCCGCGCAGGCCGCGGCGAACAGCCGCGGATCCGGCTTGCGGATGCCGTGCTCGTACGACAGGACGTACGTGCCCACGTAACGGTCGAGCCCGTGCGCGCGGAACACCGGGCGCAGGTCCCAGCCGATGTTGCTCACCACGCCGATGCCGACTCCCCGCTCGTGCAGCGTCCGAAGCACCTCGGCGGCGTCCGGGTACGGCGTCCACGCGGCCGGGGTCATATGGCGGTCGTAGAGCGCGTCGTGCAACGCGGGGTCGGGCAGCGGCACTTGGCGGGAGAGGCCGGTGTAGGC
>NZ_JBQQCE010000468.1:0-7725 GCF_052245645.1 Streptomyces sp. KR55
GTCTCCCGGGTCTCCCGGCCCCAGGCGGTGAACACCCCGGCCCACTGGGACGGTCTGAGCCGCAGATAGCTCGCCGGGCTGGGCGCTGTCACCGACGTGAGGCCCGGCAGGTGGGCCAGGATCCCGGCCGCGAAGGACTCGGCGTCGGCCGTCATGCCGTACCGGCGGTCACCGCCGGAGTGCAGGTTGACGCCGTCGCGCCAGGCGGAGAGGTGGAGGTGGCCGCCGTTGCCGACGCCTTCGGCGGACACGGCCGGGGCGAAGGAGACCCGCAGCCCGTGCCGCCGGGCCACCGCGCGGATGGTCTGCCGTACCAGCAGCCTGCGGTCGGCCGCCGCCACCGGGTCCAGCGCACCCACCGAGATCTCGAACTGCCCGGCCGCGTACTCGGGATGGACCTGGTCGACGTCCACGCCCTGCGCCGCGCAGGCCGCCAGCAGATCGGCGGTGGTCCCGCTGAGCTTGGCCCCGGCCTCGATGGGCGCCTTCTTCTCCGCCTTGCGCCGCTCGATCCGCTCCCGCTCGAGCCGCTGGGCCGCCAGCTCGGCCTCCGCCTCCGACAACTCACCGGCGGCGGCGCTCGTGCCCTCGGCGTCCTGTGCGGCCTCGGTCTCCGGGACGCCGCCCTCCGCCGGGGCGCCCGGGGTCTCCGGCGCGGCGTCCTCGGTGGTCTCCGGCTCCGTGCTCACAGCGTGCTCCAGTCGTGATCGGGATAGCGGTGCACGGGCGCCGACACGTCGTCGAGCGCCCGGCAGATCTCGTCAGGAAGACTAAGCGCCTCCACTGACAATGCCCCCGTGAGCTGCTGCGCGTTGCGCGCGCCGACGATCGGGGCGACCACGCCGGGCCGGTCCCGGACCCAGGCCAGGGCCACCTGGAGCGGGGTGACGGCCAGCCCGTCCGCCGCGGTCGCCACGGCGTCCACGATGCGGCCGGCCGTGTCGTCGAGGTACGGCTCGACGAAGGGTGCCAGGTGCTCCGAGGCTCCCCGTGAGTCCGGCGGCATGGCGTCGCCGCGGTACTTGCCCGTCAGCACACCACGCCCCAACGGCGACGACGGCAACAGCCCGATGCCCAGGTCCAGCGCCGCCGGCAGGACCTCCCGCTCGACGCCGCGCTGCAGCAGCGAGTACTCCATCTGCGTACTCGCCAGCCGGGTCCGCAGACCGGGTGCCGCGAGCTGCCAGGTCGCGGCCTTCGCCAGTTGCCAGCCGCAGAAGTTGGACACCCCCGCATACCGCGCCCGGCCGCTGCTCACCGCGATGTCCAGCGCCTGGAGCGTCTCCTCCAGGGGCGTCTCCGGGTCGAAGGCGTGGACGTGCCACAGATCGACGTGGTCCGTGCCGAGTCGCGCGAGCGAAGCATCCAGCGCGGCCAGCAGATGCCCACGCGACCCGTCGAACCGCCGGTCCGGATCCGGTACGCTCCCGGCCTTGGTCGAGATGACCAGGTCCCGCCGCGGCACGAGTCCCTCCATGAGACGCCCGAGCAGATACTCGGCCTCCCCGTCCCCGTAGACGTCCGCGGTGTCGACGAGCGTCCCGCCCGCCTCCCAGAACGTCTTCAACAGGTCCGCGGCATCATGCTCATCGGTGTCCCGCCCCCAGGTCAGGGTGCCGAGTCCGATACGGGACACACGCAGGCCGGTACGGCCGAGATGCCTCTGCTCCATGAGCGCCGAGATTACTGGCCAGAACTGGTGCCGTGGGGGCCTGTGGACAACCGATTTCCCGGCCCCGCACGCCCGCACCCACCCACAACCTGGGCGATCCACCACCCGCACGCTAATGTCGACGTCACAAGGGACGTTACTGATCAGTAAGGGGAAGGCCATGCAGCTCGGGATCAACCTCGGCTACTGGGGCGCCGGAATGGACGCGGACAATCTCGCCGTCGCCCAGGAGGCCGACCGCCTCGGCTACGCCGTCTGCTGGGCCGCCGAGGCCTACGGCTCCGACGCCGCCACCGTGCTCACCTGGGTCGCCGCCCAGACGGAGCGCATCGACGTCGGCTCGGCCATCTTCCAGATCCCGGCCCGCCAGCCCGCGATGACCGCCATGACCGCCGCCACCCTCGACTCCCTGTCCGGCGGCCGCTTCCGCCTCGGCCTGGGCGTCTCCGGCCCGCAGGTCTCCGAGGGCTGGTACGGCGTCAAGTTCGACAAGCCCCTCGCCCGCACCCGCGAGTACGTCGAGATCGTCCGCAAGGCCATGACCCGCGAACGCCTCACCTACGAGGGCACGCACTGGACCCTCCCTCTCCCCGGCGGCCCCGGCAAGCCGATCAAGCTCACGGTCCACCCGCAGCGCGAGCACATCCCGCTCTACATCGCCGCGATCGGCCCCAAGAACCTCGAGCAGACCGGCGAGATCGCCGACGGCGCTCTCCTGATCTTCCCCTCCGCGGCCCACCTCGAGGACACCGCGATCAAGCACCTGCGGGCGGGCCGCGAGAAGGCCGGCAAGACCATGGACGGCTTCGACGTCTGCCCCACCCTGCCCCTCGCCGTCGGCGACGACAAGGACGTGACGGCCCTCGCCGACACCTTCCGTCCGTACACCGCGCTGTACGTCGGCGGCATGGGCAGCCCCAAGCAGAACTTCTACAACCAGCTCGCCCAGCGCATGGGCTACGAGAAGGAGGCCGCCGAGATCCAGGAGAAGTACCTGTCCGGCGACAAGCAGGGCGCCGCGGCCGCCGTACCGCACGAGCTGATCGACCAGACCACGCTGCTCGGCTCCGTGGACCGGATCGCCGACCGTATGAAGGCCTACGCCGAGGCGGGAGTCACCACGCTCAGCCTGGCCCCCGCGGGCTTCACCCTGGACGAGCGGCTCGCCTCGCTGCGGGCCGGTTCCGAGGCCCTGGAGCGGGCCGGGCTCGCGTAACCGCACCCCGTCGCAGGCCCGGAAGGTCTCAGCGGCCGTGGTGGGGGCTCGGGGGTCTTCCCCGCCACGGCCGTCAGCAGGAACAACGCGCCGACAGGCGCGCGGTTACGCACCCGACGCGACCCCGTCGGTCCTTCTTTTGACTGAGTTGTCCGACAGAACTGTTGCACCACCCTGGCGCGCCCCTTTGACTCGTTCTTTGCGGAATCCTGCAGAGAGGTGCCCACAGATGCTTTCGGCCAAGAGTCTGTTCCAGGAGATCCTCGACAACGACGAGTCCTTCCGGCTGTTCTGCTCCATCGCGGCCAGCGGTGAGGCACAGGGCGGCTGGGAGAACGCCCGCATCGCCGCGCTCGTCCCCGCCAGTGAGCGCGAACTCGCCCCCAAGATCACCCGCCACGGTGCGGACGAGGACAAGCACGGGCGGATCTTCAACGCCCTGATGAAGAAGCGCGGTCTCGAACCCGTCCCCGTACCGCCCGAGACCGACTACACCATGCTTCTGGAGCAGAACGGCATCGGCCTCGCCCACGACAGGCTCAAGCGCGACGAGCCGCTCACCGTCCAGGACATCGTCACGTACCTCTCGCACAGCCGGGTCACCGAACAGCGCGCCTCCGAGGAGATGGAGATGCTGCGCAAGTACTTCGGCGACCACCCGGACCTCGGCCGCGCGGTCAAGATGATCTCCAACGACGAGGACAACCACCTCGCCTACTGCCACGAGGAGCTGCTGCGCTTCGCGTACGCCGGGCACGGCCGGGCCATCCAGCGGACCCTGCGTGAGTGCGCGCTCGCGGAGATCCGGATCTACCGCGACGTCAGTCTCGCGGTCATGGCCCACATGGGCCGCATCCTCGGCTGGTCGAAGCCGAAGGCGGCGGTGCTCGCGTTCGGCATCCACGCCGTGTACGGGTACGAGCGGCTCGGCGGCTGGCGGCGCATGGTGTCCCTGAAGATGCCGGAGCGCCGCAACGCCCTCGGCGGCCCCGCGGCCGCGGCACCCGAATTCGCCTGACGCCGGAGCAGGCCGGGCCTCACCTCCAGGGCGGCCATGAGTCCGATGACCGCCGATACGCTGCCGTAGATCCCCACGATCACCGTGGGGATCTACGGCCATGGCCGCTCCCGCGGGGACTCCGGACCCCTGCGGCGGGCGGCGTACGCCTACCCTGGGCCGCATGCCCACGTTGATCCTGGTCCGGCACGGACGTTCCACCGCCAACACCGAGGGAGTGCTCGCCGGCTGGACGCCCGGTGTCGCTCTCGACGAGCGCGGGGCCGCGCAGGCCGCCGCACTGCCCGGGCGGCTCGCCGAGCTGCCGATCACCGAGGTGGTCACCAGCCCGCTGCAACGCTGCCAGGAGACGATCCGGCCGCTGCTCGACGCCCGCCCCGGGCTGCCCCTCCACACCGACGAGCGGATCGGGGAGTGCCGGTACGGCGACTGGTCCGGACGCAAGCTCGCCGAGCTCAGGGACGAGCCGCTGATGGAGGTCGTGCAGGCGCATCCTTCGGCGGCCGCGTTCCCCGCAGGCGAGTCGATGCGGTCGATGGCGACCCGGGCCGCCGAGGCGGTACGCGAGTGGAACGCGCGCGTGGAGCGTGATCACGGCGCCGACGCCGTGTACCTGATGTGCTCGCACGGCGACATCATCAAGTCCCTCGTCGCGGACGCACTCGGACTTCATCTCGACCTGTTCCAGCGGATTTCCGTGGAACCGTGTTCCGTCACCGCGATCCGCTACACCCGTCTCAGGCCGTTTCTCGTGCGCCTCGGGGACACCGGTGACTTCGCGTCCCTGGTGCCGCGCGAGGAAGCTCCGGGCGGGGACGCACCGGTCGGGGGCGGTGCGGGCGCACCGTGATCGTCCGCCGCAGTAGGGTGAAGCGGTCGCAGTAGCGCCGTACTTGTTCGCAGCCGAGCGTCCGCACGGCGGCCGGTCGGTCCCGATGTCGATGTCGACCCACGAATCAATGGAGACAGGACGTGTCCCGTCAGGTGTTCCTCTACGACCCCCCGGACCGCTTCGTGGCCGGTACGGTCGGACTGCCCGGGCGCCGTACGTTCTTCCTCCAGGCCACGGCCGGATCCCGGGTGACCAGCGTGGCCCTGGAGAAGACCCAGGTCGCCGCGCTCGCCGAGCGCATGGACGAACTGCTGGACGAGGTGGTGCGCCGCAGCGGAGGCAGCGCAGCGGTGCCGGCCGTGGCGCCCACCGAGATCACCGACACCGGCCCCCTCGACACCCCCATCGAGGAGGAGTTCCGGGTCGGCACCATGGCCCTCGCCTGGGACGGCGAGGAGCAGCGCATGATCGTCGAGGCGCAGGCCCTCGTGGAGCTCGACGCCGACTCCGAGGAGGACCTCGCCGAGGCGGAGGAAAGGCTGCTCCAGGACGAGGAGAACGGTCCCCCGATGCTGCGGGTCCGGCTCACCGGCGCGCAGGCCCGCGCCTTCGCCAAGCGCGCCCTCGACGTCGTCAACGCCGGCCGGCCGCCGTGCCCCCTGTGCAGCCTGCCGCTCGACCCGGAAGGACACGTATGTCCGCGCCAGAACGGATACCGCCGCGGAGCATGACGGCAGCCACTGCGAGCAGCGCAGCGGACGCCGCGCTGCTCGCAGCCGGCGAGCTGACCGTGCGCGGACGCATCCGGGACGCCTCCAACGCGGCGCTGTACTGCACGGTGACCCACGACGGGCGGGAGGCCGCCTGCGTCTACAAGCCCGTCGCCGGGGAGCGGCCCCTGTGGGACTTCCCCGACGGCACCCTCGCCCAGCGCGAGGTGGCCGCGTACGAGGTCTCCGAGGCGACCGGGTGGGGGCTCGTGCCGCCCACCGTGCTGCGGGACGGGCCGTACGGCGAGGGCATGTGCCAGTTGTGGATCGAGGCGCAGCCGGACGGCGAGCTGCTCGCGCTCATCGACGCCGAGGAGCCCGGGCCCGGCTGGAAGGCGATCGGCTTCGCCGAGGTCGGGGACGGGAAGACCGCGCTGCTGGTGCACGCGGACGACGAGCGGCTGCGGCGGCTCGCCGTGCTCGACGCGGTGATCAACAACGCGGACCGCAAGGGCGGGCACCTGCTGCCGTCCGGCGACGGCCGGCTCTACGGCATCGACCACGGGGTCACCTTCAACGCCGAGAACAAGCTGCGCACCCTGCTGTGGGGGTGGGCGGGGGAGCCGCTCACCGCGGAGGCCGTCGAGGTGCTCCAGCGGCTCCGCAAGGAGCTGAAGGCGGGCGGGGTGCTCGCCGAGCGGCTGGCCGCGCTGATCACCGGCCTCGAAATCGACGCCACGCGCGCGCGGGTGGACGTACTCCTCGCTTCGGGAGTGCACCCCGAGCCGAACGGGGAGTGGCCGGCCATCCCGTGGCCGCCGGTGTAGGCCCCCTCGGTGGCACACGGGGCCGGGACCGCGCAAGAGTGCCTTCCCGGCCATCCGGCCTGGTCCGGTTCGTATACGGAACTCCAGTCCGGTTAGGCTCAAGACATGCATGCCTGGCCCGCTTCTGAGGTCCCCGCCCTGCCCGGCAAGGGCCGCGACCTCCGGATCCACGACACAGCGACCGGTGGCCTCGTCACCCTCGCCCCTGGTCCCGTCGCCCGTATCTACGTCTGCGGCATCACGCCGTACGACGCGACCCACATGGGTCACGCGGCGACCTACAACGCGTTCGACCTCGTGCAGCGCGTGTGGCTCGACACCAAGCGGCAGGTGCAGTACGTCCAGAACGTCACCGACGTCGACGAT
The DNA here is from genome assembly GCF_052245645.1 of Streptomyces sp. KR55. Taxonomy (NCBI): domain Bacteria; kingdom Bacillati; phylum Actinomycetota; class Actinomycetes; order Kitasatosporales; family Streptomycetaceae; genus Streptomyces; species Streptomyces sp. KR55. The sequence continues at coordinate 6,642 of NZ_JBQQCE010000468.1, forward strand.
CCACTCCTGCAGCGGGCGGATCGCGACGGCCTCGACTGGGTCGCCCTCGCCGAGCGGGAGACCGCGCTGTTCCGCGAGGACATGACCGCCCTGCGGATGCTGCCGCCGCAGCACTACATAGGCGCGGTCGAGGCGATACCCGGCATCGTGCCGCTGGTGGAGCGACTGCGGGACATGGGCGCCGCCTACGAACTCGAGGGGGACATCTACTTCTCCGTCGAGTCCGACCCCAACTTCGGCAACGTCTCGAACCTGGACGCCGCCGCCATGCGGCTGCTCTCCGCCGAGCGGGGCGGCGACCCGGACCGTTCGGGCAAGAAGAACCCCGTCGACCCGATGCTGTGGATGGCGGCCCGTGAGGGCGAGCCCAGCTGGGACGGCGGCTCGCTCGGCCGCGGCCGGCCCGGGTGGCACATCGAGTGCGTCGCGATCGCCCTCGACCACCTCGGGATGGGCTTCGACGTGCAGGGCGGCGGCTCCGATCTCGCCTTCCCGCACCATGAGATGGGCGCCTCGCACGCCCAGGTGCTGACCGGCGAGTTCCCCATGGCCAAGGCGTATGTGCACGCCGGCATGGTCGCCCTCGACGGCGAGAAGATGTCCAAGTCCAAGGGCAACCTCGTCTTCGTCTCCCGGCTGCGCCGGGACGGCGTCGACCCGGCCGCCATCCGGCTCGCGCTGCTCGCCCACCACTACCGGGCCGACTGGGAGTGGACCGACCAGGTGCTGCGGGACGCCCAGGCGCGGCTCGACCACTGGCGCTCGGCTGTCTCCCGCCCCGACGGGCCGAGCGCCGACGCGCTGGTCGAGGAGATCCGCGAGGCCCTCGCCGACGACCTGGACGCGCCGTCCGCGCTCGCCGCGGTCGACCGCTGGGCCGCCGCGCAGCACGAGCAGGGCGGCACGGACACCGGCGCCCCCGGTGTCGTGACGCGTGCGGTGGATGCGTTGCTGGGCGTGGCCCTGTAAGACGCCGGCCGACACCATCGGTCAACGCAGTGGGCCGCTTCCTCCTCACGGGGGAAGCGGCCCATTCGCGCTGCGTACGCTCACTCCTCGGGCGAATCCTCGTCGTCGTTGCCAG
>NZ_JBQQCE010000469.1:0-7712 GCF_052245645.1 Streptomyces sp. KR55
GCACCGCCCAGCGGCTCCCCTCCCTGCTGGAGTGGGAGGAGTGGGGCTCCCACGGCCGCACCGCGGCCATCCCACCGCTGCTGTGCCACGGCACCGGCGACGCGATCACCGTCCCCGCACCCGCCCCGACCGTCCCGACGCCCCCCTCCACGGGCCGATCCACCGGCCCCGGCCGATCCGCCCCCACCGCCCCCACCGGCCCCGACCCGTCCGACTCCCGCTGGCTGGTCGCCCCCGACACCCGTCACCCCTGGCTGCCGGGCCCGGAAATCCTGCTGTGGGCGGCGGTGCGGGCCGCCCGTTCGGCCGTGCGGATATCGATTTTTCCTCCCCCGGACCAGGGTGCTAATGTCTACGACGTCAGCAGGCGCCGCTAGCTCAGTTGGTTAGAGCAGCTGACTCTTAATCAGCGGGTCCGGGGTTCGAGTCCCTGGCGGCGCACGACAGTGAGAAGCCCTTCGCGAAAGCGAGGGGCTTTTTGCACGCCGACGGCCGACCGCTCACCCCACTGTGATCTTCACCGTCCACGCCCCCGTCGCCGTACGCCCCTCCACCTCGACGCGGACGGCCTCGCCGGGCACCGTGAAGGTCTCGCCGAGATCGACCGGGGCGTCCGCGAGGGGCGGGTAGACCGAGTTCTCCCAGCAGGCCTCCGTGTGCGGGTGGGCGTCGATCACCTGGACCGGGCCGCCGCCGGACTCGGCGCCGCTGTGCACGCGGTAGACGAGGACGCCCTGCCGGCAGGCGCCGTGATCGTTGCCGGCCGAGCCGCGCGCCTCGAAGGCGAGGACGCTGTCGGCCCCGATGCGCACGACCGCCAGCTTGGTCCCCCGCCCCAGCCCGAAGGCCGGGGCGCCCGCCGCGGCCGTCATGGGCGTTCCCGGCCCGGCGCCCAGCGGCTCCAGCGTCAGCCGGACCGGCCCCGCGCCCTGCACACACGTCACCTGGCGTCGCTCCAGCCAGCCCAGCTTCCACTTGTGCCAGCCGAAGAGATCGGGGGCGAGTCCGAACTGGCTGCCCATCAGGTCCCAGTCGCCGACGTGGGTGTCCCAGTCGCCCTTGCCGTCCGTCGGGCGGTGGTAGAGGTCCGGCAGGTCGAAGACATGGCCGGTCTCGTGGGCGAGGACGAGCCGGTCCGGCGGATGGTTCTCGAACACCGTGACGACCCGGCGGATGTCGGTGCCGTCCACCTGCAGGGGGCCGTCCAGGTTGACCACCTTCGTGGCGTCCGAGTCCACGCCGGGCGCGTCCGGATCGGCGACGAGGTAGACGATGTCGTAGCGCGAGAAGTCGACCCGGCCGTCGGCGGCGGCGAGCGCGTCGCGCAGGTAGGCGGCCCGGTGCGGGGCGGACCAGTCGCGCTGTATGCCGTACGCCGTGGACGGCCGCGGCATCCGGATCCAGTGCCGCAGCGGGTGCGGGCGGAGCCGGAACCTGCCGTAGGAGGCGCGGGTGAAGTAGCGGCTGGTGGCCGGGAAGTGGTCGGCGGTCAGCTCTGCGGGGGTGACCTCCGGGGCCGAGTCCGGGAAGGAGAGGAAGACCATCACCGCGTCCAGCGTGCGGGTCGGCCGGGGATAGTCGGCGTTCCAGGTGTCCAGGCCCTCCGAGTGGTGGGCCTCGGTACGGGTGAGGGCGCAGGGCGCCGCCCAGAGGGGCTCGGCGACCGAGGGGCCGGTGATGAGGGAGGTCGCAGCGAGCGCCGAGAGGCTGGTGAACACGGCCGCGGTGCTGCGCAGTCGGGGACGCGGGAGCAGACGCGGCACAGGGACCTCCGGGTGCGGTTATGGGACACCGCATCCAGCCTGTGTGTATTGCATGTTGTATGCCCTGTTTGTCTGCATCGGACGAGTGACGGCCGTTCGAGGGAACGGCAGCAGCGTCTCCGGAAGTGCTCACGGACCGTCACAACCCGTCCGTCGCCGATGGAACCGGTGCTCGGGCGGGCAGAAACGTTCTGTCAGGACGACGGGTGGTTCCGCGTCGGTTCCGGGACACTGGACAGTGGCTGCAAGGGTCCGGGGCGAACCTCTATGATCGGCACACTTTCCTGACCTTTCCTGCCCGGACAGAGATCGAGCAGAGATCGAGCAGATCGAGTGCACTGCGGGAGCGAGCGGTGAGCGGAACGTCCGAAGGGCCGACGCCCGCGGCAGACCTCATCCGGCCGGCCGTCACAGACAGTAATCAACAAGCGTCTCGTCGTACGAATGGCGAGGTCTCCGACCCGTTGCGGTCGGCCTTCGTCGCCGCCCCCCTGGCGATGGCGGTCGTCGACCGCGAGGGCCTGGTCGTCACCGCCAATGACGCGCTGGCCGACCTGCTGGGCGCCGGCCCCGGGGAACTGGCCGGACGGGTCGCCGCCGATCTGGTGGACCTGGCGTCCGACGCCCGCACCTGGCACGCGTACCGTGAGCTGCTGCGCGGCCGTGAGGCCCGGCTGCGCTGCACCCGGCGCCTGAAACAACCCGAGGGGCACAGCGTCTGGGTGCAGGTCACCGTCTCCCCGCTCCCCGAGGGCACGGACGGTGTGCTGCTCGCCGCCGCCGACATCAGCGCCCGGCGTGAACTCCAGGCCCGGCTACGGCACTTGCAGATGCACGACCCGGTGACCCGGCTGCCCAACCGCACCCTGTTCTTCGAGCGCCTGTCGGCCGCGCTGGACGTGGAGGCGTACGAGCGCGGCGGCACCGGCCGGATCGGCCTGTGCTATCTGGACCTGGACGGCTTCAAGGCGGTCAACGACACCCTCGGCCACCGCGTCGGCGACCGGCTGCTGGCGGCCGTGGCCGAACGCCTGACGCGCTGCGCGGACGAGGCCGGGTACGGCAGGGCGAGCGCGCCGCTCGTGGCCAGGCTCGGCGGCGACGAATTCGCCCTGCTGGTCGAGGACTCGACGGGCACCGAGCAGCTCGCCGACCTCGCCGAGTCGGTGCTGACGGCCCTTCAGGCCCCGTTCGACCTGGCCGGCCAGCGGCTGTCGCTGTCGGCGTCGATCGGGGTCGTGGAGCGGCAGGCGGCCGGGACGACCGCCACCGGTCTGATGCAGGCCGCCGACACGACGCTGTACTGGGCGAAGGCGGACGGCAAGTCCCGCTGGACGCTGTTCGACCCCGAGCGCAACGCGCACCGCATGACCCGTCAGGCACTCGCCTCCACGCTCCGGCCGGCCATCGACCGCGGCGAGTTCACCCTCGAATACCAGCCCCTGGTCGGCATGGCGAACGGGCGGCTGAGCGGGGTGGAGGCGCTGGTGCGCTGGAACCACCCACAGTTCGGGATGCTGACGCCGAATCGGTTCATCGGATTGGCGGAGGAGGACGGCGCGATCGTCCCGCTCGGCCGCTGGGTGCTCGCCACCGCCTGCCGTCAGGCCCGCCGCTGGCAGCTGGAACACCCCGACGAGCCGCCCATCTTCGTGTCGGTCAACGTGGCCGTACGCCAGGTCTGGGACTCCGACCTGGTCGAGGACGTGGCGGAGATCCTCGCCGAGACCGGCCTGGAACCGCACCTGCTCCAGCTCGAACTCACGGAGTCCGCGGTGATGGGCTCGGCGGGCCGCCCGCTGCAGGCTCTGCAGGCGCTCAGCGAGATGGGTGTGCGCATCGCCATCGACGACTTCGGCACCGGCTACTCGAACCTGGCGTATCTGAGCCGGCTGCCGGTGTCCGTACTGAAGCTGGACGGGTCCTTCGTACGGGGATTCCAGTACGAGGACTCCGGTGCCCATCCCAACCCGGCCGACGAGGTCATCGTCGAGGCGATGATCCAGCTGGCCCATCGGCTGGGGCTGACCGTCACCGCGGAGTGCGTGGAGACCTCCGCGCAGGCCGGGCGGCTGCGGCGGATCGGGTGCGACACCGGGCAGGGGTGGCTGTACTCCCGGCCGGTGTCGCCGGATCGCATCTCCGAGCTGCTGGACTGTCCGTCGGACCAGGCAGGTCAGGCGGTCGGCAACGCGTAGGCGTCGGCGATGAGTTCGTAGGAGCGCAGCCGTACCTCGCCGCTGTGCGCGTTGGCCGTGATCATCAGCTCGTCGGCGCCGGTGCGCTTGTGGAGATCGTCCAGGCCCGCGCGGACCTCGTCGGGGGTGCCGTGGATGACGTTGGCGTTCCAGGAGTCGGCGAACTCCTGCTCCAGCGGGTTGAATTCGTACGCCTCGGCCTCCTCGGGGGTGGGGACGAGACCGGGGCGGCCGCTGCGCAGCCGGATCATGTTGAGCGCGGCGGCGCGGACCTGCCGGCGGGCCTCTCGCTCGTCCTCGGTCGCGAGCGCGGAGACGCCGATGAGGGCGTACGGCTCGGCGAGCACCTCGGACGGTTTGAAGGTCTCCCGGTACAGGTCGAGGGCGGGGATCGTGTTCTGCGCCGAGAAGTGGTGCGCGAAGGCGAAGGGCAGGCCGAGCAGGCCGGCCAGGCGGGCGCTGAAGCCGGAGGAGCCCAGCAGCCAGACCGGCGGGCGGTGCGGGGACTGGACGCCGCCCGGAGAGGTGGCCTGGACGGGGCCGGGGACGGCGTGGATCCCGCGGTAGGGGTGGCCGTCGGGGAAGTCGTCGTCGAGGAAGCGGGTCAGCTCGGCGAGCTGCTCGGGGAAGGCGTCGGCGACCTCGTGCGGGTTGTCGGTGCGGCGCAGGGCGGCCGCGGTGGCGCCGTCCGTGCCCGGAGCGCGGCCGAGGCCGAGGTCGATACGGCCGGGGGCCATGGCCTCCAGCGTGCCGAACTGCTCCGCGATCACCAGGGGGGCGTGGTTGGGCAGCATCACGCCGCCCGAGCCGAGCCGGATGCGCTCGGTGTGGGCGGCGAGGTGGGCGAGGATCACGGCGGGGGAGGACGAGGCGACGCCCGGCATGGAGTGGTGCTCGGCGACCCAGTACCGGTGGAAGCCGCGGGACTCCGCGAGGCGGGAGATCGCGACGCTGGTGCGCAGCGCATCGGTGGCGGTCCGGCCGGCACCCACGGTGACCAGGTCCAGTACGGAGAGGGGCACGGGGGCGGTGCCCTGGCTGGTACCGCGGATCTCGTCTGCCGCCACGGGGGTCCTCCTGTGTGTTGCGCTGTCCTCAGGTCTTCCTGGCGTCAACAGACGGACGCCCCCATCTATTCCCGTGCATGTATTCGTCACACCTGGACGATCGGCTCCTTCGTGAACAGCGACCCCAGCTCCGGCGCGTTCACCCGGCGGTCGGTCAGGCGCAGGGCCTCCCAGACGGTGACCTGGTTGGCCGTGAGGACGGGTTTGGCGAGCTCTTTCTCCAGGGCCGGGATGTGGGCGGCGGTGTGCAGGGCCGTGTCGGGGAGCAGTACCGCCTCCGCGTCGGTGTGGTCGGCCGCGCGGGCCAGGGCGAGCAGCTCCGCCTCCCCCCAGGTGCCGACCTCCGCGGCGGTGATGATGCCGGAACTGCGGACCGCGACCACCTCCGCACCGCCCGCCCGCAGAAAGTCCGCGAACAGCGACGCCACGTCGTCCGGGTAGGTAGCCCCGACCGCGACCCGGCGCACGCCGAGCTCCTGCACCGCGTGCACGAAGGCGAAGGCGGTCGAGGAGGCCGGCATGCCGGCGCGGCGGGCCAGGGTGCGTACCTGCTCGTGGGCGCCCTCCCAGCCGTACACGAAGCTGCCGCTGGTGCAGGCCCACACCACCGCCTCGGCGCCCGCGAGGCGCAGCTCCTCGACGCCCGCCGCGAGCCGCTCGGCCGAGCCCATCTCGCGCAGCGCATCCACCCGGTGGGCGTCCTCACCGATGTCGGTGTGGACGAGGTCGACCCGGATGTCGCTCCCCAGCAGCTGCTCGATGCGTGGATAGTCGTCCTCGGCGGAGTGGCCCGGGTAGAGGAATCCGAGTGCGGTCATGTCGAGCCTTCCTGCTGCTGTCCTTCTTCGGGCAGAGGTTCGGTCAGTACGGGTTCGGGCTGTCCGGCACCGGCACCTGCCTCCGGCAGTACGGGACCGGTGCGTGCCGCCGGATCGATCAGCGCCTGATACGGCCCCACCGCCCAGGTACCCAGCCGGCGCAGTGCCGCCCACACGGTCACCTGGTTGGCCGAGAGGACCGGCATCCGCAGTTCGGCCTCCAGCTGGGGGATCACGTCGTACGTCGGGAGATTGGTGCACGCGATGAACAGGGCGTCCGCGCCGGCCCGCCGCCGCACCGCCTGACGCGCCATGTCGGCCACGTCGCGGTAGGGGACCTTCCAGATGTCCCGCGTCAGCCCCATGAACGCGCATCCGGTGACCTTGACGCCCGCCTCGGCCACGTACTTCTCCAGCGACCGGGTCACCGACACGGTGTACGGCGTCACCAGGGCCACCCGGCGCACGCCCAGCTCCCCGAGCGCCTCCAGCAGTGCGCCCGAGGTGGTGACGGAGGGCACCGCGCCCGCCCGGGTCATCGCCTCGCACATCGCCCGCTCGCCGGCGATCCCGCCGACGAAGCTGCCCGAGGTGCAGGCGTAGGCGACGACCTCGGGCGCGATCGCGTTCAGCGTGCGCACCGCGTCGCCCAGCGTCTCGTGCTCGCTCACCAGGCGCGCCAGGTCGAGACTGACCTCGACCGGCACGAACGGCGTGCGGGTCAGGTGCAGCGACACCTCGTCCGGCACCCAGCGCCACAGCTCCCGGTCCAGCGCGAAGTCGAACGGGGCGACGACGCCGACACCGCGCTGTGGACCTGGTCCGCCGAGAAAGGAGACGTCCATGGCAGGCACCGCCCTCACACGGAGAAAAGGGGTGAGCAACGGACCGCACACACGCCCGTGTTGACGAAGGTAGGTTCGGGTGCGAGCGTGGTCAAACCTCGCATGTCAGACGGCCGCCAACCCCTCCATTTCGCCCCGAGAAACGGCTTCCGCATGACCGTCGCTCTCCCGCCCACCGGCACTCCCACCCTGCTCGTTCTGGACGCCGATCCGCTCCCCCGCCTCGGGCGTCTCACGGGCCGCGCCAGGATCGAGCACACCGACGAGTCGGGGTTCGCGGAGCGGCTGCCGCACGCCGATGTGCTGCTCGTGTGGGACTTCACCTCGCGCGCGGTCCGCGAGGCCTGGCCGGGTGGCGGACCGCGGCCGCGCTGGGTGCACACGGCGAGCGCGGGCGTGGACCATCTGCTGTGTCCCGAGCTCGTCGCCTCGGACACGGTGGTCACGAACGCGCGCGGCGTCTTCGACCAGCCGATCGCCGAGTACGTCGCCGCGCTCGTCCTGGCGATGGCCAAGGACCTGCCCCGCACCTGGGAGCTGCAGCAGGAGCGGACCTGGCGGCACCGCGAATCCCGGAAGGTCGCCGGGACCCGGGCCTGTGTCGTCGGCTCCGGCCCGATCGGCCGCGCGATCGCCCGTACGCTCAAGGCGCTGGACATCACGACCGCGCTGGTCGGCCGCACTCCGCGCACCGGCGTCCACGGCCCCGACGACCTGGACCGGCTGCTGTCCCGCGCCGACTGGGTGATCGCGGCGGCGCCGCTGACGGAGCAGACGCAGGGCATGTTCGACGCGCGCCGGTTCGGGGTGATGCAGCCCTCCGCCCGGTTCGTCAACGTCGGGCGCGGGCAGCTGGTCGTCGAGGAGGCGCTGGCCGAGGCGCTGGCCAAGCGCTGGATCGGGGGCGCCGCGCTGGACGTCTTCACGGACGAACCCCTTCCGGCGGACAGCCCGTTGTGGCAGGCGCCGGGCCTGATCGTGTCCCCGCACATGAGCGGCGACACGGTCGGCTGGCGGGACG
>NZ_JBQQCE010000047.1:0-32031 GCF_052245645.1 Streptomyces sp. KR55
GAGTTCGCACTCGGCTCGCACCGGCGGGCGGTGCGGGCGATCGACGAGGGGCGGTTCACGCGGGAGACCGTGCCGTACGGGGACGTCGCAGCCGACGAGGGGCCACGGCGGGACACCTCCCTGGAGGAGATGGCCGCGCTGAAGCCGGTCATCGACGGCGGCACGATCACGGCCGCCTGCTCCTCGCAGGTCTCCGACGGCGCGGCGGCCCTGCTGCTGGCCTCCGAGCGGGCGGTGCGCGAGCACGGGCTGACGCCGCGCGCCCGCGTCCACCACCTCTCGGTGCGCGGCGAGGACCCGATCCGCATGCTCACGGCCCCGATACCCGCCACCGCCCACGCCCTGAAGAAGACCGGCCTCACCATCGACGACATCGACCTCGTCGAGATCAACGAGGCCTTCGCACCGGTCGTCCTGGCCTGGCTGAAGGAGACCGGCGCCGACCCCGGGAAGGTCAACGTCAACGGCGGCGCGATAGCCCTGGGCCACCCGCTCGGCGCGACCGGCGCGAAGCTGATGACGACCCTGCTGCACGAACTGGAGCGCACCGGCGGGCGATTCGGACTCCAGACGATGTGCGAGGGCGGAGGTCAGGCGAACGTCACGATCATCGAGCGGGTCTGAGCGGGTCTGAGCGGGACGGCTGGGGCATGGCCGGCGGATCATGCCGCCGAACGCCGAACGCCGAACGCCGAACGCCGAACGCCGAACGCCGAACGCCGAACGCCGAACGCCGAACGCCGAACGCCCGCGGCCACCTTCACCATGCCGGCGTCAGATGTCATCCGGGCAGTGAAGCACCCGGCTCCGTCAGCGCGCCGATGATTCCGTCGGCCTGCGCCATCACCCGCTCCACCAGCTCCGCGCACGACGGCAGGTCCTCGATGACCCCGGCGACCTGCCCGGACGCCATGACCCCGACGTCCGTACGACCGTCCACCATGGACGCCTTCAGCAGCATCGGCGTGTTGGCGGCCAGCAGGACCTGGCTCCAGGTCAGGTCCTTGCCGTGCTTCATCGCGAGGCCGTCCTGGATCATGCCGCGCCAGGTGCGGCCGGACAGCTTCCGGAACCCGGCCGCCCTGCGTATGGCCCGGAACAGGGTCGTCGTACGGCCGGATCTCTCCAGCGCGTCGACCAGTTCCGTGCGCAGCATGCGGTGCGGCAGGCCGTCGATCGCCGTCGTGACCGTGACGTCCCTGACCGTTGCCGCCAGATACCTCGCCTTCACCGCGTGCGGCACCGCAGAGTCCGACGTCAGCAGGAACCGCGTGCCCATGGCGACGCCCGCCGCGCCGTACGCCAGCGCCGCGACCAGGCCCCGCCCGTCGAAGAAGCCGCCTGCCGCCACGACCGGGATGTCCACGGCGTCCACGACCTGGGGCAGCAGCACCGTCGTCGCCACCTCGCCGGTGTGGCCGCCGCCCTCGCCGCCCTGCACGATCACCGCGTCCGCGCCCCACGCCGCGACCTTCTCGGCATGGCGCCGCGCCCCGACGGACGGGATGACCACCGTGCCCGACTCCTTGAGGGCGCCGATCAGTTCGGGGGAGGGGGCGAGGGCGAACGAGGCGACCCGGACACCCTCGTCGATCATGATCTGGACCCGGTCGGCCGCGTCGCCCGCGTCGGCCCGCAGATTGACGCCGAAGGGTGCGGTCGTCCGCGATGCGACCTCGCGTATCGCCTCGCGCAGCTGGTCGAGCGTCATCGTCGCCGACGCCAGGATGCCGAGCGCCCCCGCGTTCGCCGTCGCCGAGACCAGGCGGGGGCCCGCCACCCAGCCCATCGCGGTCTGCACGACGGGGTGCCGCACGCCGACCAGTCTGGTGAGCGCCGTCTCCATCAGGCCCGCACCTCCCGGTCCCGGGTGTTCGCCGGGTCGATCACCTCGCGGATCAGGCGCAGTTCCTCGGTCGTGGGCGCGCGGGTCGGCGGCACCTCGGGCGGGATCGTCAGCGCGAAGCCCGTCGCCTCCCGCACCTCCTCGACGCTCACCCCCGGGTGCAGTGACGCCACCCGCATCGTGTGGTCCGGCGTGGCGAAGTCGAAGACGCCGAGGTCGGAGACGACCCGGGCCAGGTGGTGGAAGCGTGCCGTCTCCGGGTGCGCGGCGGCGCGGTCGTACCCGACCCCGCACACCATGTCGACGCGCTCGACGAACACCCGCCGGGAATGCCGGGGGATCCAGTAACTCGTCGGATTGTTCAGTGTGTTGACCGGCGCTCCGCGCACGCCGAGCAGTTGCCGGACGGGTTTCCTCCAGCCGCCGATGCAGGAGATGTTCTGGTTGCCGTAGCGGTCGATCTGGCTCGCGCCCATCATCACGTGCCGTCGGCCACCGGTGACCAGGGTGAGGTGCCGACGGTACGGCAGCCAGCCCTCGGGCGTGCCGTCGACGTCCACCAGCGTCGCCTCGCCGTCGGTCAGCAGCAGGTCGGGGGCGAAGGTGCGGCGGGCGAGCCGGGCGCCGATGGAAGGGATCAGGCCCATGGGGCTCGCCAGGATCTCGCCGGCCCCGCGCCAGGCCTCGGCGCAGCCGATCACGCAGTACTCGGCGCGGGTGGGTGCGGACGCCTTGGTGCTCATGGCCGCTCCTTGTGCCAGGCCTGGACGGCGGACCGGTACGCGGGCTCGTCGCCGCCGAGGAACCGCTCGGCGAACTGTGGCCAGGGCGTGCAGGCGTAGTGCTTCTGAAAGGCCTCGTCGCGCGCGTAGTCGGGTACGCAGGAGGTGAAGTGGGCGCCGTTCGGGGCCTCGACGACGCCGGCCACCGTGTGCCGCTGGACAAGGAGCGTCTGCGGTGCGGCCTCCTTCGTCAGCTCGGCCGTGGCCACGATCCGCTCGCAGGAGACGTACGCCCGCTCGGCCGCCGCGCAGAACAGGTCGTCGAAGTACGGGTCGGGGCCCAGATACTGCCCGTTGCCCCGCCGGTCCGCGCGGTTCACATGGACCAGGGCCGCGTCCAGGCGCAGGGCGGGCATGGCCACGAACGTCTCGCCGTCCTCGTACGGGGACGTCACCGTGCGCAGCGCGGGGTTCACCCGCATCACGTCCGAACCGAGGCCGGCCCGGACCGGGAGAAACGGGAGCCTGTTCGCGGCGGCCTGCAGCCCCCACAGGAACATCGCCTCGTCGATCTCCATCAGCTCGAACGCCCCGCGTTCGCGCGCCGCCCGGTAGTGCGGTTCGAGCGGGATCGAGTCGAGGGTGGCGAAGGCGGCGACCAGCTTCCTGATCCGGCCGGCGGCGACCAGCATGCCGACGTCCGGACCGCCGTACGAGACGACGGTGAGATCGGTGATCTCGGTGCGGAGCAGTGCTCTCACCAGAGCCATCGGTTTGCGGCGCGAGCCCCAGCCGCCGATGCCGAGGGTCATGCCGCTCCGCAGCCGGGAGACGGCCTCGTCGGCGGTCATCGTCTTGTCGGTCACTCGGGCACGTCCTTTCCGAAGTCGCTGCGGACGCGGCCGGCCACCCCGCTGAGACCCGCCTCGAAGGTGAACCCCTGCTCGAAGCGGTAGCTGCGGCGCACGTCGACCGGGTCGATGCCGTTGATGGCGGCCTTGGCCAGGCGCAGCAGCCGACCGTCCTTGGCGGCGATCTCGCGGGCCAACTCCAGGGCCGCCGCCAGCAGTTCCCCGCGTCGCACCACCCGCCACACCGAGCCGTGCGCCTGCAGCTCGGCCGCGCTCACCGTGCGCGAGGTGTAGTACAGCGTGCGCATGAGGTGCTGGGGGACCAGGCGGGCCAGGTGCGTGGCCGCGCCGAGGGCGCCGCGGTCCAGCTCGGGCAGGCCGAAGACGGCGTCCTCGCTCGCCACGATCGCGTCCGCGTTCCCCACCAGGCCGATGCCGCCGCCCAGGCAGAAGCCCTGCACCGCCGCCACGACGGGAACCTCGCACTCGTACACCGCCGCGAACGCCTCGGCACAGCCGGAGTTGGCGCCGAGCAGGGCGCTGTCGCCCCGCGCCTGTATCTCCTTGATGTCCACACCTGCGTTGAAGCCCCGCCCCTCGGCGGCCAGGACGACACAGCGGATCTCGGCGTCCCGGCCGGCCGCGCGCACCGCGTCCGCAAGGGCGTACCAGCCGGCCACCGGCAGTGCGTTCACCGGCGGATGGTCGACCGTGACGACGGAAATCCCCTTTCCCGGGGACGAGGTGGAGACACCCATGGGCACATCAGCTACCTTTCCACCAAACATTTGTTAGGTGCGAGGCTTCGAAGCTAGCAGCCGCCGTTCGGCAGTGGGAGCCCCTGTGGACAAAGCACCCCTTGTGGAAAACTCACGGCGCCCGAGCCTGGCCGGCCGGACCGTCGTCGTCACCGGCGGCACCCGGGGAGTCGGCGCCGGGATCGCGCGGGCCTTCGTCGACGCGGGCGCCGACGTCGTCATCTGTGCGCGCAGACCGGCCGACACTCCGCTCGAAGGCTGCCGGTTCGTGCCCGTCGACCTGCGCGACCAGAGCGCGGTACGGGACTTCTTCGCCGCGCTGCCCCGGCTCGATGTCCTCGTCAACAACGCGGGCGGCACTCCGCACCGGCTGCTGACCGACGTCGACGCCGAGCGGCATGCCCGCGTCGTCGAACTGAACCTCGTCGCCCCGCTGACCGCCTCGCTCGCCGCGTACGAGCACCTCGCACGGGCCAAGGGATGTGTGGTGATGATCGGCAGCGTCAGCGGCAGCCGCCCGTCCCCCGGCTCGGCCGCGTACGGCGCCGCCAAGGCGGGACTGGAGAGCCTCGCCCGCTCCATGGCCGTCGAGTGGGCGCCGGATGTGCGGGTCAACACGCTGGTGGTCGGGATGGTGCGAACGGAGCTGTCCCACCTCCACTACGGGGGCCAGGACGGGATCGCGGCGGTGTCGCGCACGGTTCCGCTCGGACGGCTCGCGGAACCGTCCGACGTCGGTGCGGCCGCCGTGTTCCTCGCCTCCGACGCCGCCTCGTACATCAGCGGGGCGAGCCTGCTCGTGCACGGGGGCGGGGAGCGGCCCGCGTTCCTGGATGCCGCGACCGCCCACAAGGAGGGGTGAGATGAGCCGAATCTGCGACGGGCGGGTCGTCGTCGTCACCGGGGCCGGGCGGGGGCTCGGCAGGGCCCACGCGCTCGCCTTCGCCGCCGAGGGCGCACGGGTCGTCGTCAACGACCTCGGGGTCGGGCTGGACGGGGCGCCCGCGGCCGACAGTCCGGCCGCGCGGGTGGTCGCGGAGATCCGGGCGCGCGGTGGTGAAGCGGTCGCGCACGGCGGGGACGTCGCCACGACCGAGGGCGCGGCATCCTTGATCCGGGTCGCGCTGGAGACGTACGGCCGGCTCGACACGCTCGTCAACAACGCCGGCTTCCTGCGCGACCGGATGCTGGTCAACCTCGGCGAGGACGACTGGGACGCCGTCGTACGCGTCCACCTCAAGGGCCACTTCCTGCCGCTGAAACATGCCGCCGCGCACTGGCGGGCCGAGGCCAAGGCCGGCCGCACACCGTCGGCCCGGATCGTCAACACCAGCAGCGGAGCAGGCCTGTTGGGCTCCGTCGGACAGGGCAACTACAGCGCCGCGAAGGCCGGGATCGTGGGGCTGACCCTGGTCGCGGCGGCAGAGCTCGGGCGGTACGGCGTACAGGTCAACGCGATTGCACCGGCAGCGCGCACACGGATGACGGACCGCACGTTCGCGACGGCCATGGCTGCACCGGACGGCGGATTCGACGCCATGGCCCCGGAGAACGTCTCCCCGCTCGTCGTCTGGCTCGGCTCGGCCGCGAGCGCGGGGGTCACCGGGCGGGTTTTCGAGGTGGAAGGGGGCCGGATCGCCGTGATGGAGGGGTGGCGGGCGGGGCCCGAGACCGACAAGGGGGCGCGGTGGGACGTGACCGAAGTGGATGGTGTGGTACGCGGGCTGCTGGCCGCCGCGGAGGTTCCGGGGTCGGTGTACGGGAGCCAGGTGGATTGACCTCGGCATCAACACCCGACCCCACCACACCTACGTATCGCACTCCAGCACAGTCCTGCACAGCGCACAGCGCGCCCGCACACGCCCCCGCACCGGCACCCGGATCCGCTGGTGACACGTCGGGCAGGGAAACGACACCCGCAGCGGCCCGCGCGCATCCGGCGTGAACGCGTACGGCGCGCCCGGCGCCGCGACCAGGGCGTGCCGGTCCTGAGCGTGCCGCCGGTCGCGGGCGTAGCGCCGGCGGCCCGCCCAGCCCGCCGCCGTGAGCGGAGGCTGCTGCTCGTCCCGGCGGGCCAAGGACCTGCCCTCCACGAACGCCGTGTACGCCTGCGGGCTGGTGAACCACGTCGACGGATCCTCCCCGAACACCATGGCGCGTTTGGCCAGCACGTACCCGAACTCCTCCGGGGTCAGATAGCCGAACTTCTGACTGGACGCCGAGTCCTCCCGGTACGCGTCCAGCAGCAGCCAGCCGGCGCCCAGATACGTCGTCGCCGTGTCCGTGAGGATCTCGTTGTCCCGCGTGCCGTCGAAGGCCAGGCCCAGGCGGTGCAGATACACATGCATCACCTCGTGCGCCAGCGCCGCGCCGATGTCCCGGCGGTGGGTGCGGAAGCGGTCGTTCAGCTCCACGAAGTACTCGGGGCCCGCGGCGAGTTCGACGTTCGCCGCGTGCTGCATCTCCCGGAAGCTGACGATCAGGCGGGCGTCCGGCAGCCGGTAGTGCCGCACCAGCTCGCGGGCCACCCGCTGGGCGCCCAGATACAGGTCGTCGGTGTCGCAGAAGGCCACGTCGGCCGGGGCCACGCTGGTCGCGAACGTCTGGACGGTGTCGTACGACAGCCGCCTGTACAGCGCGGTGATGGCGGCCCGCACCGTCTCCAGGTGTGGGTAGCCGTGCTCGACCGGTCCGTCGTTCGCCACGCCCGTACCCCCAAGACGCCTTGAACCCGATTCCACTCTACGGGGGTGAGAGCTGATTTTCGCTGGTCGGGTTCCTCCGCCGGGGCGTGAGATCTGTCCTTGTCATGCACGCCATCCGATCTTCATACTTGCGAGCCGCCCAATCCCCCACGAAGGGAAGTACGTTGACCCATATCGCGACGAGAAGAACGGGCCTGTCCCTGGCGAAGAGAGCCGCGGCAGCCGGTGCCGTCGCCCTCGCGGTCGCCAGCCTCCAGCCGGTCAGCGCGCACGCCGCGGACACGCGCGTCATCGGCGGAAAGCCCGCCGCACAGAACGAGTTCCCCTTCATGGTCCACCTCTCCATGGGCTGTGGCGGGGCGCTGTACAAGAAGGACATCGTCCTGACCGCCGCCCACTGCATGGAGGGCTCCGGCAACAACACCCGCATCACCGTCACCGCGGGTGTCGCCGACCTCAACTCCTCCGCCGCGATCAAGGTCAAGTCGACCAAGGTCAAGGTGGCGCCGGGCTACGACGGCACGGGCAAGGACTGGGCGCTGATCAAGCTGGCCCGGCCCATCGACAAGCCCACGCTGAAGATCGCCACCACCAACCGCTACAACCGCGGCATGTTCACCATCGCCGGCTGGGGCGACACGAAGGAGGGCGCGGGGACCGGCACGACCAAGCTCCAGAAGGCCACCGTGCCGTTCGTCAGCGACCGCGCGTGCAAGTGGCACTACGGCAACCGGCTGGTGCCCGCGGAGGAACTGTGCGCCGGCTACCAGAGCGGCAGCGTCGATACCTGCCAGGGCGACTCCGGCGGCCCCATGTTCCGCAAGGACGACGCGGGCAAGTGGATCCAGGTCGGCATCGTCAGCTGGGGTGACGGCTGTGCCCGCACCGGCGTTCCCGGTGTCTACACCGAGGTCAGCCACTTCGCGAAGGACATAGCCCGGGCGGCGTCCGCGCTGTAGCCGGACCGCCGTACGGCGGAGCCGCCCGCACCGTGTGCGGCTCCGCCGGAAAACCGACTTCCACCTCAGGCTCGGCTTCCGTGAGACGGGACGCGTGCCGGGCGTGCCCGGCGGGCACGAGGACGTGGCCTTCCACAAGGTGATCGGCGCGGCCCGCGACGGCGCCCCGTAGGGTGGGAGCCCATGACCACCAGCAACACCATCACCGGTGACGTCGATCCGGCCGTCCGCGAGGAGCTCGCCCGGCTGCGCGACAGCATCGACAACATCGACGCGGCCGTCGTCCACATGCTCGCCGAGCGCTTCAAGTGCACCCAGCAGGTCGGACACCTCAAGGCCGTGCACCGGCTGCCGCCCGCCGACCCGGACCGCGAGGGACGGCAGATCGCCCGGCTGCGCGCCCTCGCGGAGAGCGCCAAGCTGGACCCGGGGTTTGCCGAGAAATTCCTCAACTTCATCATCGCCGAGGTCATCCGGCATCACGAGAGAATCGCCGAGGACACCGAGAACGCAACCGCGTCCCCGGCCGACTGACCTCGGCCGACACCACCCAGGACGGGACAGGGACCCGCGCGGGCATGGCGCGCCGTGCACTCCTCGTCAGCCGGCGAGCACCCCCCGTCAGCGGCCCGGGCGCGGTTCGGTCGTCCAGGCCACCGGCTGGGCCGCGCCACCGACGCGGGACCCCACACAGGCCCGTATACCCCTCCGCCCCTGTCCCCCTGTCAGTGCCATCAGGCAGCATGTCCTCCATGTCCGTACTCACGCGCGACGAAGCGCAGACCCGTGCCCAGCTCCTCGACGTCCGCCGCTACACGATCGACCTAGATCTGACCACCGGGGACGAGACCTTCGACTCCCGTACCGTGATCAGGTTCACCGTCCGCGCGGACCAGGACGTCACGGACACCTTCGTCGAGCTCAAGCCCGCCGAACTGCGCTCGGTCACCCTCGACGGACAGCCCCTCGACCCGGAAACCCTGGACGAGAACCGCCTGCCCCTGAAGAACCTCACCCCCGGTGACCACGAACTGCGCGTCGACGCCGCCATGCGCTACTCGCACACCGGCGAGGGCATGCACCGCTTCACCGACCCCACCGACGGCGAGACCTACGTCTACACCCAGCTGTTCATGGACGACGTCCAGCGGGTCTTCGCCGCCTTCGACCAGCCCGACCTCAAGGCCGTCTTCGAACTGTCGGTGAAGGCACCCGACGGCTGGACCGTCCTCGCCAACGGCATCACCGAGCACACCGACGGCGTATGGAAGGCCGCGCCCACCCCGCTGATCTCCACCTACCTCGTCGCCGTCGCCGCCGGCCCCTGGCACTCGGTGCGCACCGAGCACCGTGGCCTGCCCTTCGGCATCCACTGCCGCCGCGCGCTCGCGCCCTACCCGGACGCCGACGCCGACGAAATCCTCGACGTCACGCGCGCGTGCTACGACCGCTACCACGAGAAGTTCGACGAACCGTACCCCTTCGACTCCTACGACCAGGCGTTCGTCCCCGAGTTCAACGCCGGCGCCATGGAGAACCCCGGACTGGTCACCTTCCGCGACGAGTTCGTCTACCGCTCCGCCGTCACCGACACCGAGCGGCAGACCCGCGCCATGGTCATCGCCCACGAGATGGCCCACATGTGGTTCGGCGACCTCGTCACCCTCAAGTGGTGGGACGACATCTGGCTCAACGAGTCCTTCGCCGAGTACATGGGCTACCAGACCCTCACCGAGGCCACCCGCTTCACCGACACCTGGACCGACTTCGGCGTCGTCCGCAAGGGCTGGGGCTACGACGCCGACCAGCGCCCCTCCACCCACCCCGTCGCCCCCGAAGCCGTCAACGACACCGCCTCCGCGCTCCTGAACTTCGACGGCATCTCCTACGCCAAGGGCGCCTCCGCGCTACGCCAGTTGGTGGCCTGGCTCGGCGAGAAGGACTTCCTCGCCGGCATCAACACCCACTTCACCCGGCACCGGTTCGGCAACGCCACCCTCGCCGACTTCATCGACTCCCTCGCCGCCGCCACCGAACGCGACGTCCACGCCTGGGCCGACGCCTGGCTGCGCACCACCGGCGTCGACACCCTCATCCCCCGCCTCACCGGCGACAACGGCACCTACACCCTCACCGTCGAACGCACCGGCAGCCGCCCGCACCGCATCGCCGTCGGCCTCTACGACCCCGACCTCACCGACGAGGGCCGCCTCACCCTGCGCGAACGCCTCGACCTCGACATCCCGCAGACCGACGGCCGGCCCATCGGCAAGCGCCCCGCGCTGCTGCTGCTCAACGACAGCGACCTCACCTACGCGAAGGTCCGCTTCGACCCGGAGTCCTTCCGGGCCGTGCGCGACGGACTGTCCGGCCTGCCCGAACCCCTCACCCGCGCGGTGGTGTGGAACGCCCTCAGGGACGCCGTCCGCGACGGCGAACTCCCGCCCACCACCTACCTGGACACCGCCCGCGCCCACCTCCCACGGGAGACGGACCTCGCCCTCGTCCAAGGCGTCCTCGGCTTCGCCACCACCCAGATCACCGACCGCTACCTCGCCCCCGAGGACCGCCCCGCCGCCCTGACCACCATCTCCTCCCTCTGCCGCGACCTGCTGCGCCGCACCGAGGACGGCGACAACCCCGGCCTGCGCCTGCTCGCCGTACGCCACTTCATCGACGTCGCCGCCCAGCCCGACACCATCGCCGCCTGGCTCGCCGACGGCACCGTCCCCGGCGGACCGGAACTCGACCCCGAGCTGCGCTGGCGCGTCCTCGCCCGCCTCGCCGTCCTCGGCGCCACCGACGAGGCGGCCATAGCCGCCGAGCTGGACCGCGACCCCAGCGCCACCGGCCAGGAGGGCGCCGCCCGCTGCCGCGCCGCCCTGCCCGACCCGGCGGCCAAGCACACCGCCTGGGAGGCCATGTTCGCCACGGACGACTTGTCCAACTACCTGTTCACCGCCACCGCCCGGGGCTTCTGGCAGCCCGAACAGGCCGACCTCGTACGGCAGTACGTGCCGCGCTACTACGAGGACGCCGTCGCCGTAGCCGCCCGCCGCGGCCCCGCCATCGCCGATGCCGCCGGCCGCTGGGCCTTCCCCACCCACGCCGTCGACACCGACACCCTGCGCCTGGGCGAGGAATGCCTGCGCGACGCCGACCCCATCCCGGCCCTGCGCCGCAAGCTGGCCGACCAACTGGACGATCTGGCCCGAGCCTTGCGGGTGCGGCAGGCGTAGAGCCTGTCCGGCGGATCATGCGGCAGGCGTAGAGCCTGTTCGGCGGATCATACGGAAGGCGTAGAGCCCGTCGAGCGGATCATGCCGCAGGCTTAGGGCCTCGTCCGGCGGATCACGCCGCAGACGCGGGGCCCGGCACGCCCCCCAACGCGGCATGGGGTGGCAGGCCCGCAACGCGGCACAGGGTGGCGGGCCCGCGCCCGCCACCCGACGCCACCCCGTACCCCTTTCGGGTACCGATCCCCGGGCGTTTCGGGCGCGTCGCCCCATCCGCGTACAAGCTGGAAGCATGCCCACGCCGCCCCTCGCCTCAGGCCCCGAAGGCCCGGGCGCGCTACGGCCGTTGCTCGACACCGTGCTCCACGCCCTCCAGAACGGCACCCGAGCGCGCGGCGGGCCACTGCCTGCCGGCGGCCCGGACGCCGTCGCCGCGCAGGTCCGGGCCGCGGTGGGCGACGTACTGCCCGACGAAGGCCACCCGGACGCCCTGCACGTCCTCGTACACACTCTCGCCGCAGGCTCCGCCGACCCGGCGCACCCCCTGTGCGCCGCCCACCTGCACTGCCCACCCCTCGCCGTCGCCACCGCCGCCGACCTCGCCGCCAGCGCCCTCAACCCCTCCCTCGACTCCTGGGACCAGGCCCCGGCCGCCTCCACCCTGGAAACCCTCGTAACACAGGCGCTCGCCCACGAAGTCGGCGCCGCCGACGCCCTCGTCACCACCGGCGGCACCGAATCCAACCACCTCGCCCTGCTGCTCGCCCGCGAGACCCATGGCCCCCGCATCCAGCTCGTCCACGCCACGAACGCCCACCACTCCCTCGGCCGCGCCGCCTGGCTGCTGGGCCTGCCCGACCCCGTCGTCCTGCCCGCCCCCACCGGCACCCTCGACCCCGCCGCCCTCGACAAAGCCCTCACCGACCTGCGCGGCCCCCTCCTCGTCGCAGCCACCGCCGGCACCACCGACGCCGGACTCATCGACCCGCTGCCCGACATCGCCGCCCACTGCCGAGCCCACGGCGCCCGCCTGCACATCGATGCCGCATACGGCGGCGCACTCCTGTTCAGCGAACGCCACCGCACCAAACTCGCCGGCCTCGAAGCCGCCGACACCGTCACCCTCGACCTGCACAAACTCGGCTGGCAGCCCATCGCCGCCGGCCTCCTCACCCTCACCGACCCCCGCGACCTCGCCGCCCTCCACCAGCGCGCCGACTACCTCAACGCCGACGACGACACCGAAGCCGGCCTCCCCGACCTCCTCGGCCGCTCCCTGCGCACCACCCGCAGACCCGACATCCTCAAGATCGCCGTCACCCTCAGAACCCTCGGCCGCAGCGGGCTCGGCGCACTCGTCGACCAGGTATGCGCCCACGCCCACGACCTCGCCGACCTCATCGACACCCACCCCGCCCTCGAACTCCACGACCGGCCCACCATCAGCACCGTCCTGTTCCGGCCCACCCACGCCACCGACGACACCGTGGCCGCCGTACGCAGACAACTCCTCACCGACGGCCGCGCCGTCCTCGGCCGAGCCCGGCTGGACGACCGCCCCTGGCTCAAAGCCACCCTCCTCAACCCCCACACCACACCCCAGGACCTGGCCGCCCTCCTCACACTGGTGGAAGGAAACACCCCCCGATGACCCGCCCCACCAACCCCCACACCCCGCACCACGCAGCCCAAGCCCCCCGCGACCTGGTCGGCATCGGCATCGGCCCCTTCAACCTCTCCCTCGCCGCCCTCGCCCACCCCCTCGCCGAACTCGACGCCGTCTTCTACGAACAACGCCCCACCTTCGACTGGCACCCCGGCCTGCTCATCGACGGCGCCACCATCCAAGTACCGTTCCTCGCCGACCTGGTCACCCTCGCCGACCCCACCAGCCCCTGGACCTTCCTCAACTACCTCAAAACCCGCGACCGGCTCTTCCCCTTCTACTTCGCCGAGCGCTTCCACATCCAACGCGCCGAATACGACGCCTACTGCCGCTGGGTCGCCGACCACCTCCCCGGACTCCACTTCCGCCACCAGGTCGACGCCGTCCGCTGGAACCCCGAACGCGACCTCTTCGAAGTCGACTTCACCCAGCTCGACACCGACTCAGAAGCCCAATCCCTCGGCCGCACCTACACCAGGAACATCGTCCTCGGCATCGGCACCGAACCCCACATCCCCGACCCGCTCCGCCCCCTCGTCGACACACCCGGCGTACCCGTCATCCACGCCGCCGACTACCTCGACCACCGCGACACCCTCCTCACCGCCGACCACATCACCGTCGTCGGCTCCGGACAGTCCGGCGCCGAGGTCTTCCTCGACCTACTGCGCCACCGCCCCGCCGGCCGCGAAAAACTGCACTGGATCGGCCGCACCGAAGCCTTCGCCCCCATGGAGTACTCCAAGCTCGGCCTGGAACACTTCACCCCCGACTACACCCGCTACTTCCACGCCCTGCCCGAACCCGTCCGCGACAACCTCATCGCCGCACAGTGGCAACTCCACAAAGGCATCGACACCCACACCATCGCCGCCATCCACGACGAGCTCTACCGCCGCACCCTGCACGGAGGCTGGCCCGACGCCGTCCTCACCCCCGGCGTCCACGTCCGCACCGCCGGCCGTATCGCCACCAGCAGGATCGAACTCCACCTGGAACACACCCAGCAGAACACCCGCTCCCGGCTCACCACCGACGCCGTCGTCCTCGCCACCGGCTACCGCGAACGCCCCCTCACCCGCCTCCTCGCCGGCCTCGACCCCCACCTACGCCGCGACAGCCAGAACCGCCCCCGCATCGACGACGAATTCCGCCTCCTCCTCGACCCCTCCATCACCGGAGCGATCCACATCCAGAACGCCGCACCCCACACCCACGGCGTCGGCACCCCCGACCTCGGCCTCGCCGCCTGGCGCAGCGCCACCATCCTCAACTCCCTGACCGGCAAGGAGCCCTACCCACTGCCCCACCGCACCGCATTCACCACCTTCGGCCTGCAACCACACCAGTCCCAGCTCCCGCCCGCGCGCCACCCGAAGACACTCACACCCCTCACGGACGGGAACTGAAGACCCCCAGGCCAGACGGTTAGAACACCGGCACGCCATCCCGCGTCAACTTCCAGCCCACCGAGGCGAAATCCTTCGGATCCAGCACACCCTTCGCCGTCACCCACTCCGCGATCCGGGTACGAATCTCCGTCGACTCCGACCACAACTCCCGCGCCGACGCCACATGCGGAAACGCGCCACCACCGTTCGCCCGGTAGTTGTTCACCGCGAACACGAACTGCTGCGCATCATCCAGCGCGGCACCGTTGTAGGTCAGGTTCCTGATCCGCGAACCCGCCGCCTGAGCGATGTCGATCTCGTACGAAAGCCCCGACACATAGTCGTAGTTGTAGTCCGGGCGACCACCCGCATTGGTCAACTTGTCCACATCGACCGCCGCGCCCGCCGCCGTCTGCACGAAGTACTCCGCCGAATACTCCAGATACGCCTTGACCTGCGCGCCCGTCATCAGCTTCGCGACCAGCGTGTTGTCGTACACATACAGACTCGACAGATCCCGGATCGTCACATCGCCCGCCGGGATCTCCGAGGTCCGCGAGAACGGCGAAGCCTGCGAGATCACCGGCAACGACGCATACTCCGTGCCCGCCAGCGCCGCCTTGACCACATCCTCCTGCACCTTGGTGATCAGGTCGATGATCGGAGCGTCCTTGTAACGCGCCTCGACGGTCGTCAGGGTCTCCGTCGCAGTGCCGACGACCTGGTTGACATACGCCACGACGACGTCGTGCTCGTCCTGCAGCAGCTTGGTGATCTTCGGGTCGTCGGCGACCGTCTTCGAGTCGCGCACCGTCGCCGCGACCGACTCCACCGTCCACCGGCCCTTCGCGAAGACCAACTCGAAGTCGAACAGCGACAGCCGCTCCGCATACGCCAACGGCTCCGACAGCACCACCGTCTTACCGGTCTTCTCGTTCGTCACCTTCAACTCGGCGATCTCCGTGTGCGCATGACCCACCAGAATCGCGTCGATCCCCGGCACCTGCTGCGCCACCAGCGCCGCCGAGTTCTCGATATACGGCAGCTGGTCACCGTACGAGGAAGTGCCGGACGACCCGGAGTGCGCCGACACGACCACCACGTCCGCACCCATCGAGCGCAGCTTGGGCACCCACTTCGCCGCCTGCTCCTCCAGACCGGGGAATGTCATCCTGCCCTGCACATACGCCTTGTCCCAGATCGCGATACCGGGATTCGTCAGACCGAGAACCGCGACCTTGACCGGCGGGGCGCCCTTCACGTGGAACTTCTTGAAGAAGTACGGCGGGAACGCCGGCTTCAGCGTCTTCGCGTCCAGCGCGTTCGCACCCAGCAGCGGGAAGTCGCACTGCTCCTCGAACTTCCGCAGCGTCTCGATGCCGTAGTTGAACTCGTGGTTGCCCAGCGCCACCGCGTCGTACCCGATTTCGTTCATCGCCTGCGCCATCGGGTGCACCGGCCCGCCCTCGGCCGTGATCGGGTCGACCTTCGCGTAGTAGTACGTCAACGGGGTGCCCTGAATCGTGTCGCCCGCATCCAGCAGCAGCGTGTTGCGACGGCCCTTCTCCGCACGGACCTGCTCGACCAGCGTCGAGATACGGGCCAGACCCTGCGCGTTGCCCTTGGCGTCCGTGTACTCCGCGTTCTTGAAATAGTCCCAGTTGAAGATGTGCCCGTGCAGGTCCGTCGTGCCCATCACCGTCAGCGAGTACCGCTTCGCCGGCTTCGGGCCCTTCCTCACCTCCGCGGCCTGAGCCGCCGGAGCCGACGCCGCGCCGGCGAGCGCCACCCCCGCCCCGGTCACGGCGGACTTCTTCAGAAACTTCCGGCGGTTCAACGGCATCTCGTGCTCTCCTCCAGCCACGGCCAACGACGCGCGTAGATAACGCGCGTAGATTCTGACCCGGACATGACCGCCAGCAACAGACCCACCAGGTTTCGATCTGATGACCCAACCCGCCGACCAAACGAGTGACAGCACACCGAGAACTGACACAGTGGGCCATATGACCACCGCCCACGAACCCCAGCCACCCGCCCTCCCCTACGGCACCCCCGACGCCCCCCGCATCGCCGTCCGCGGCCAAGCCCACCTCGAAGTCGACCCCGAAATCGCCCGCATCGGCATCACCGTCACCGCCCGCGGCCGCGACCGCCGCACCGCCCTCGACGACCTCACCCGCCGCAACACCACCGCCCTCGACCTCATCAAAACCTACGGCGACGCCGTCGAACGCCTCGAAACCGGCGCCTTCTCCATCACCCCCGAACTCACCAAACACGGCCGCGCCGAACGCATCCGCACCTACCACGGCCGCGTCCACATCACCGCCGAACTCACCGACTTCACCGCCCTCGGCGAACTCACCACCCGACTGGCCGACCTCGACCTCACCCGCGTCGACGGCCCCTGGTGGGCCCTGCGCCCCGACTCACCCGCCCACCGAAAGGCCCGGCAGCAGGCGGTGCACGAGGCCGTCCAACGCGCCCGCGAATACGCCGACGCCCTCGGCACCACCCTCACCGCCCTCGTCGAACTCGCCGACACCGGCGCCGAAAACCCCCCGCCCTACCCCCAGGCACCCGGCGGCCGCATGCGCTCCGTGGCCTACGCGGCCTCCGCCGAGGACACCGCCGCCGCACCCCTCGACCTGGAACCCCAACGCCAACACATCCACGCCCAGGTCAACGCCCGATTCACCATGGCACCACCCCGACTCTGAGCGAATCCCGAAAACCAGCCCGTGTGAAAGCGCGACTCCAAGTGACTCCAAATGCGTGACAGAATCCCGAATGCTCATCAGAGCAGCCACCCGCACAATTCAACAGTTGTCAACACCGCTTCACGCAAAGGTTGTTGAGTAGTCACGCCCGACCAATTCTCTACCCGCCGGTAAGCCCTAGGCTCGAACCATGCGCCGAGCAAAGATCGTCTGCACACTGGGCCCCGCCACCGACTCATACGACCAGATCAAGGCACTGGTCGACGCCGGAATGGACGTCGCCCGATTCAACCTCAGCCACGGCGGCTACGCCGAGCACGAGGAGCGCTACCAACGCGTACGCAAGGCCTCCGACGAAACCGGCCGCAGCGTCGGACTCCTCGCCGACCTTCAAGGCCCGAAGATCCGACTCGGCCGCTTCACCGAAGGCCCCGTACTCCTTGAACGCGGCGACACCTTCACCATCACCGTCGAAGAAGGCGCCCCCGGCGACCGCGAAACCTGCGGCACCACCTACGCCGGACTCGCGAGCGACGTCACCACCGGCGAACGCATCCTCGTCGACGACGGCAAAGTATGCCTCGAGGTCACCAAGGTGGACGGCCCCCGCGTCCACACAACGGTCATCGAAGGCGGCGTGATCTCCGACAACAAAGGCCTCAACCTCCCCGGCGTCGCCGTCTCCGTCCCCGCCCTCTCCGACAAGGACGAAGCCGACCTCCGCTGGGCCCTGCGCACCGGCTTCGACATCATCGCCCTCTCCTTCGTCCGCAGCGGACGCGACATCAAGGACGTCCACCGCATCATGGACGAAGAAGGCCGCCGCCTCCCCGTCATCGCCAAAATCGAGAAACCACAGGCCGTCGACGCCATCGACGACATCGTGGCCGCCTTCGACGGCATCATGGTCGCCCGCGGAGACCTCGGCGTCGAAATGCCCCTGGAACAGGTCCCGATCGTCCAGAAGCGCGCGATCAAGCTCGCCAAACGCAACGCCAAGCCGGTGATCGTGGCGACGCAGATGCTGGACTCGATGATCGAGAACTCCCGCCCGACCCGCGCCGAGGCCAGCGACGTCGCCAACGCCGTCATCGACGGCACCGACGCCGTGATGCTCTCCGGCGAGACCAGCGTCGGAAAGCACCCCATCGAGACGGTCAGAACGATGGCGAAAATCGTCGAAGCGGCGGAGGAAGACATCCTCGCGAAAGGCCTCCCGTCCCTGACCGAACGCAACAAGCCCCGCACCCAGGGCGGCGCCGTCGCCCGCGCGGCCGCGGAAATGGGCGACTTCCTCGGCGCCAAGTTCCTCGTCGCCTTCACCCAGTCCGGCGACACAGCCCGCCGCCTCTCCCGCTACCGCTCGCCGATCCCGCTGCTGGCCTTCACCCCGGAGCCGGCGACACGCTCCCAGCTCAGCGCGACGTGGGGCGTGGAGACGTTCCTGGGGCCGCACGTCGACTCCACCGACGCCATGGTCGGCCAGGTCGACGAACTCCTCACGAGGTACGGCCGCTGCGAGAAGGGCGACACGGTGATCATCACCGCGGGCTCGCCGCCCGGGATGCCGGGGACGACGAACCTGGTGCGGGTGCATCACATTGGGGAGAGCACCAGGTAGGAAGCGGTTTTTCAGTGTTTGGGGCCTACGTGGGTGTCCATGAGGGCGACGGAGGCTTTCTTGGCGACCGAGATGTTGTACGGGTTGCCGTACCGGGTGCAGTGCGTCCACTCGATGCCGAGTTTGTCGAGGGTGTCGGTGTAGAGCTGACGGATGTCGGCGGAGACGTTGGTGAAGAAGTACCGGGGGTACTCATAGCGCTTGCGCTCACCGCCGACCATGCGGGTCGTCCAGTTGGTGATGCGGCAGCCGTCGGAGTGGATGAGGCCACGGATGAAGTCCCACGGATGGGTGTCGACGATTTCCTGCTGCCAGGGTTCGAGGGCGATGGTGCGGTCGTGTTTCTTGCCAGGGCCGTGCTGAGGGAACATGCAAGTCCAGTGCTTCGTGTACGACTTCACCTCGACGCAGCCAGGCTTGTAGCGATTCCTGACGCTGGGCAGTGGCATGACCTTGCGCATAGCGTCCTCGGCGGCGGCGATCAGACCGGTCTGCGTCGCGTTGCAGAAGACGGACAAGTGGTGCTGCTTGGGCTTTGAGACGATGTGGCCGTCGCCGAGATATAGCCCAAGCAGGTAGGCATACGCGGCTGTCTCGAAGTCGCGGCCCGTGCATCGGGGGCAGTCCGTGGGCCGTACGTACGTCTCGCCACGGGCCCTGCGGTCCTCACTGCGCCACCAGCCGATGGTCCCGCGGGGGATATTGAGATGCTCGGCGACCACGCGATTGGGGACACCTTGGCGCATGAGTGCGACCGCTTGGGCGCGAATCGAAGGGCTGTGCTGTTCCATGCGGCCACTCTGCGTCACTGATCGTGACCTCGTGCAGCAAAAGCGGATGTTCACGAGAACGTGGACATCCGCTTATAGATCGTGACCTTGGAATCGAAGGAAAAGTGCCCCGGGTGGGATTCGAACCCACGCTGTCGGTGGTTTGAGCACCGTGTCTCTTCCGCTGGACTACCGGGGCTTCCTGTAAAAAGAAGGTTGGCAGTGACCCGCCGTGCCCCCACCTTACCGCAGCTGGGTAGGCTCTTGTCAGCAGTACCTCTGCCCCGAACAAGGAGCCCCCGTGACCGCCCCCGAGTCGCCCCAGCCCGTAGACGCGCCCGACGACGACAAGTCGCACGTGCCTCCGCTGACGACCCGTGTCGTCATTGCCGAGGACGAGGCACTGATCCGGCTCGACCTCAAGGAGATGCTCGAGGAAGAGGGGTACACGGTCGTCGGCGAGGCCGGTGATGGTGAGCAGGCCGTCGAGCTGGCCCGCGAGCACAAGCCCGACCTCGTGATCCTCGACGTGAAGATGCCCAAGCTGGACGGTATCTCCGCGGCGGAGAAGATCACCGAGGAGTCGATCGCGCCGGTGCTGATGCTCACCGCGTTCTCGCAGCGCGATCTCGTCGAGCGGGCTCGCGACGCCGGCGCCATGGCGTACCTCGTCAAGCCGTTCAGCAAGAGTGACGTCGTACCGGCGATCGAGATGGCCGTGTCGCGGTATACGCAGCTCAAGGAGCTGGAGAAGGAGGTCGCGGACCTCAGCCAGCGTCTTGAGACTCGGAAGCTCGTCGACCGGGCGAAGTCCATCCTGCAGACCGAGTACGGGCTGACCGAGCCGGCCGCGTTCCGGTGGATTCAGAAGACGTCGATGGACCGGCGGATGTCGATGCAGCAGGTGGCCGAGGCTGTCATTGAGGATGCCGCTGAGAAGAAGGCGGGCAAGGCCGCGGACAAGGGCTGAGCCCTCGGGTAGCAGCACGAGGCCCGCGTCCCCTGGTGAGCAGGGGGCGCGGGCCTCGTCGTGGTTGCAGAGGCGCTCAGTCCTCGCCGAGGTACGCCTTGCGGACGGACTCGTCGTGGAGCAGGTCCTGTCCGGTGCCGGAGAGGACGATGTTGCCGACCTCCATGACGTGTCCCTGGTCGGCGAGTGACAGGGCCGCCTGGGCGTTCTGCTCGACGAGCAGGATCGTGGTGCCCTGCGACTTCAGTTCGGCGATCGTCGCCATGATCTTCTGCATCATGATCGGGGACAGGCCCATGGAGGGCTCGTCCAGCATCAGCAGCTTCGGCTGGGACATCAGCGCCCGGCCCATGGCCAGCATCTGCTGTTCGCCGCCGGAGAGGGTGCCCGCGGCCTGGTTGCGGCGTTCTCCGAGGATGGGGAACAGGTCGTACGCTCGCTGGATGTCCTTCTCGATGCCTTCCTTGTCCTTCCTGAGGAAGGCGCCGAGCTGGAGGTTCTCGAAGATGGTCAGGCGCGGGAAGATGTGTCGGCCCTCGGGGGAGTGGGCCAGGCCCAGGGCGACGATCTTGTGGGCGGCGACGCCCGTGAGCGGCTTGCCTTCGAAGACGATTTTTCCGGATGTCGGCTTCAGCAGGCCCGAGAGCGTGCGCAGCGTCGTCGTCTTGCCGGCGCCGTTGGTGCCGATGAGGGTGACGACCTGGCCGGCTTCGACGCTGAAGGAGATGCCTTTGACGGCCTCGATCTTGCCGTAGGCGACTCGGAGGTCCTCGACCTCGAGCAGTGCGGTCACTGGGCGTCTCCCTTGGTGCTGGTGGTGCTCTGCGCGTTGACCGCGGCCTCGGCGGCTGCGACTTCGGCGGCCTCCGCCTCGCCCGGGTCGCCCTCGAACGGCTCGCCCAGGTATGCGGCGATGACGCGTTCGTCGGCCTGGACGACCTCTGAGGTGCCCTCGACGAGCTTCTCGCCCTGGACCAGGACGGCGACGCGGTCGCACAGGTTGAAGATGAAGCGCATGTCGTGCTCGATGACGAGCACGGCGATGCCCTTGTCGCGGATGGCGAAGACCAGTTCTTCGGTGGCCCGCGTCTCCTGGGGGTTCATACCGGCTGTGGGTTCGTCCAGCAGGAGCAGACCCGGCTCGCTCGCCAGCGCCCGTGCGATCTCGAGCTTGCGCTGCTCGCCGTAGGGCAGATTGCGGGCGAGGTGGTCGCGCTTGTGGGCGAGGCCGATGAACTCCAGGAGTTCCATGGCCCGTTCCTCGCTGGCCTTCTCCGCCTTCTTGAAGCCGGGGCCGCGCAGCAGGGCGGACCAGAGGCCTTCCTTGGTGCGGGTGTGGCGGCCGACGAGGACGTTCTCGAGGACCGTCATGTTGGCGAAGAGCCGGATGTTCTGGAACGTACGGGCGATACCCGCCTTGGTCACCAGGTGCGGCTTGGGCGGCAGGACGGTGCCCTTGTACGAGACCGTGCCCTCGGTGGGGATGTACAGGCCCGTCAGGCAGTTGAAGAAGGTCGTCTTGCCGGCGCCGTTCGGGCCGATGAGGCCGACGATCTCGCCCTCGTTGACGGTGAAGTCCACGGACCGCACGGCGGTGAGGCCGCCGAAGCGCATGGTGACGTCGCGGGCTTCGAGTACTGGTGTCGTCATGGTGGTCACGCACCCGCCTTCGTGGTGACGGCCGGTTCGTCGGTCAGCGTCGTTTGTTCTGGTACGTCGAGTTGGCCGGTCTCGTGGAATTCGAGCTGGCGGCGGCGGTTGGCGATGATGCCCTCGGGGCGGAAGCGCATCAGCAGGATGAGTGCGATGCCGAAGGCGAGGAGCTGCTTCTCCTGGAGGAAGACGAGCTTCTCCGGGATGAGGTAGAGCAGTGCTGCGCCGAGGAGCGGGCCGGCGACCGTGCCCATGCCGCCGAGGACGACCGCGGCCAGGAGGAACGCGGAGTTGGGCGGGGTGGAGCCGGCGAACTGGTACGGCGTCGGTACGACGCTGTAGGTGACGTGGGCGCTGACGGTGCCGGCGAGACCGGCGAGGGCGGCGCCGAGGGCGAAGGCGATGAGCTTCACCCGGAAGCCGTTGATGCCCATGGCGGTGGCGGCGGTCTCGTCCTCGCGGATGGCGATCCAGGAGCGGCCGATACGGGAGTCGGCGGCGCGGGTGTAGACGAGGACCACGATGGCCATGATGAGGACCATCAGCAGGTAGTAGTTGGCGAAGCGGCCGAGGGTGAAGCCGGCGATGTCGTGGGACTCGCCGAGGTTGAACCCGAAGAGTTTGAGGTCGGGGATGGCCGCGATGCCGTTGGGGCCGTTGGTGATGTCGGGTCCGGAGTCGCCGTCCATGTTGTTGATGGCGATGCGGAAGATCTCACCGAAGCCCAGGGTGACGATGGCGAGGTAG
This sequence comes from Streptomyces sp. KR55, assembly GCF_052245645.1. Lineage (NCBI taxonomy): Bacteria > Bacillati > Actinomycetota > Actinomycetes > Kitasatosporales > Streptomycetaceae > Streptomyces > Streptomyces sp. KR55. The sequence goes on from NZ_JBQQCE010000047.1 coordinate 22,619, forward strand.
TCGCCGCGCAGGCGCAGGGTGGGGGCGCCGATGAGGACACCGAAGACGAGCGATGCGGCGGCACCGGTCAGGGCGGAGGCCCAGAAGGGGAACTGGACGCCGGAGAAGCGGGAGAACTCGGAACCGGAGACCAGGGCGGCGGTGTAGGCGCCGACGCCGAGGAAGGCGACGTATCCGAGGTCGAGGAGTCCGGCGAGGCCGACGACGATGTTGAGGCCGAGGGCGACGGTTCCGAAGATGAGGATGTTGACGCCGATGTTGGCGTAGTGGTCGTTGGTCTGGGTGAAGGGGAACGCGATGGCGGCGACGAAGCCCATGGCGAGCGTGAAGCTGCGGTTGTGGGCGGCGAGCCGGGAGAGCCGGTCGAGGAGACCTGCGGTGTGCAGGGCCCAGGCGGTGAAGGCCACCACGATGAGGTAGCCGATGAAGAGTTCGCCGTACTCGGTGTCGATGCCGTAGGTGAAGACACCGAGACCGATCATCGTGATGACGGTGAGGAGGAGTCGCTCGACCCAGGGTGCGACGGGGGTCGGCGCGGGAATCTTGTCGGCCTTCGTGATGTAGGCCTTGAGGGTGTCCTTGGCGTTGCCGGTGCTTTTCTCGGGGAGGGAGAGGGCGCCGAGGAGGGGGAGGAGGGCGGCGACGGCCGCGATCCAGCCTCCGGGTTCGAGGTTGGCGAGTCCGCCGAGTTCGACGCTGATCGCGATGATGGTGAACCAGGTGGTGGCGAAGCCGCTGACGGCGCTCAGCACGAGGGGTGCGTTGTTGCCGGCGGGCAGCAGCCAGCCGAGGCCGCGGATGCCGTACGACGCGAGGGCGAACAGCGCGGTGATGATGCCGGCGGTGAAGGTCAGCCATTGCAGGCCGCCGGGGTAGCCGTTGATGGTGAGGTCGCCGGGGAATTCGGCGGTCCAGGTCCAGGCGAGGAAAGCGGAGGCGGCGGTGGCGATGCCGCCGGCCAGCAGCAGGGCGCGGGCGGCTGCGAGGGTCAGCGGCAGCAGGCCGCGGGTGTCGGGCGTGGTCTTGTCGATGTCGGTCATGTGATCACGCCCTGTCCGCTACACGCTCGCCGAGCAGGCCCTGGGGCCGGACGAGGAGTACGAGGATGAGGAGGCAGAAGGCCCAGACGTTGGCCCAGCTCTGGCCGCCGAGCTGCTGCATGCCGGGGATTTCGTCGATGTAGGCGGAGGCGAGCGTTTCGGCGATGCCGAGGACGATGCCGCCGAGCATGGCGCCGTAGATGTTGCCGATGCCGCCGAGGACGGCCGCGGTGAAGGCCTTCAGGCCCATGAGGAAGCCCATGCGGTAGTCGACGTTGCCGTATTTGAGGCCGTAGGCGAGTGCGGCGACGGCGGCGAAGAAGCCGCCGATGGCGAAGGCGATGACGATGATGCGGTTGGTGTCGATGCCCATGAGCTGCGCGGTGTCGGGGTCTTGGGCGGTGGCTTGCATGGCGCGGCCGGTGCGGGACTTGCGGACGAACCAGGCGAGGGCGGACATGCAGAGGATCGCGGCGACGATCAGGAAGATGTCGGCGTCCTTGATGGTGATGGAGCCGATGTCGTGGGTGGTGTCGAGGCCGGGGAAGGGGCGGGCGCCGTCGGCCTCGGGGTAGAAGTTGCGGACGACTTCCTGGAGCGCCAGGGAGAGACCGATGGCTGTGATGAGCGGTGCCAGGCGTGGTGCTCCGCGCAGTGGTCGGTAGGCGAACCGTTCCGCTCCGACGGCGATGAGGATGGCGACGATGGCGCCGCCGAGCAGCATCAGGGGAACGGCGATCGCCATCGAGGTGCCGTCGGGCAGGATGTAGAAGTAGACCGTGAGGGCGCCGAATGCCCCGGTCATGAAGATCTCGCCGTGCGCGAAGTTGATGAGCTGGACGATGCCGTACACCATCGTGTAGCCGATGGCGATCAGCCCGTACATCGAGCCTAGGAGCAGCCCGTTGGCCAGCTGCTGCGGCAGGGTGTTCACCGCATGGCCTCCATGTCGCTGGTGGTCGTGTGCACTGGTTGCGTGCCGGGGGGGTCTGGGTGTGGAAATGGGCCGCGCGGTCGGGGTCCTCCTTCCGCGCGGCCCGTGTGTGGCGTGCTTGGGGGGCCTGGATCAGCCGAGCTCGGCGGTGCCGGTCTTGACAGCCTTCCACTCGCCCTTTTCGACCTGGTAAACCGTCAGCTGCTTGTTGGTGGTGTCGCCGTACTCGTCGAAGGAGACCTTGCCGGTGAGGCCTTCGAAGTCGGACTTCTGGACCTCGTCGACGACCTTGGGACGCAGTTCGTTCATCTCGGGCAGCTTGCCGTCGTTGGCGTCCATGGCGGCCTTCACGGCCTTGATGATGGCGGTGGTGGCGTCGTAGGCGTAGGTGCCGTAGGCGCCGTAGTCGCCCTTGTAGCCCTTCTCCTTGTACTCGGCGATGAAGTCCTTGGCGGCGGGCAGGGTGTCCGCCGGGACGCCGATGGCGGTGACGAGGTCGCCCTCGGCGGCGGCGCCGGCCGTCTCGATGTATGTGGTGGAGAACGTGCCGTCACCGGCGAACAGCGGGATCTTGACCCCGGCGTCCTTGAGCTGCTTGGTGATCAGCTGGGCCTCGTCGTACTGGCCGCCGTAGTAGAGCAGGTCGGCCTTGGAGTTCTTGATCTTGGTGACGAGCGAACCGAAGTCCTTGTCACCGGTGTTGACGTGGTCGGTGCCGACCACCTTGCCGCCGAGCTTCTTGTACTGCTCGTTGAAGATCTTCGCCAGGCCGGCGCCGTAGGTCTGCTTGTCGTCGACGACGAAGGCGTTCTTCTTCTTGAGGCCGTTGAAGGCGTAGTCGGCGGCGTAGCTGCCCTGCAGCTCGTCGGTGGTGGAGGTGCGGAAGTAGGTCTTGTACGGCCGCTTCTTGTCCGTCTGCCAGTTCTTGCCCTGGGTCAGCTCGGGGTTGGTGTTCGCCGGGGAGATCTGGACCATGTTGGCCGCGGAGAACACCTGCAGCATCGACTGGGCGACACCGGAGTTCAGCGGGCCGACGGCGCCGACGACGCTCTGGTCACCCGTCAGGTCGGTGGCGTTGGACTGGCCGGTGGCGGGCTGCGCCTTGTCGTCCAGGGCCTTGATCTTGAACTTGACGCCGGGGACCAGGTTCTTCTCGTTGGCGTCGTCGACGGCGATCTGGGCGCCGTACTGGATACCGAGGCCGGTCTGGGAGTTCTCACCGGACAGCGGGGCGTCCACGCCGATGGTCAGGGTCGTGCTGTCCCCGCCGTCGTTGCCGTCGCTGCCGCCGTTGTCGTCTCGGGAGCCGCAGGCGGTGAGCGTCAGAGCTCCGGTCGCGAGGACGGAGGTAAGTATCACCAAGGAACGTCGCACAATCAGTCCTTTCCGCAGTCACGCCCGCCCCGGGTTGGGGGCGGCGGGTGCCGCGCTGGTACCGAACTCCCGATGGAGCGGTGACTGGCGGTGACTCTAAGCGTGTGCGGGAACCGTGGAGGAGTACCTGACCAAGGCTGTGACGCTCTTGTTATGACACGACGTAATGCAGAGCGGTACTAGGCGGGTGGAAGCGCGGAATTCCAACCGATTCGCCCCGTCCGTATGCTGAGACCCGCAGGATCGGCCTGCTGTGATCAGTAGTGTTTTTGGTTTTGGTAATGGCGGGGAGTGGTTGCTGCAGGCTACCTGGTGCTGCTTCTGAGGCGTCGCCCGCCCACTGGATCGCGGCTGAAAGTGCAGGCCTCAATTGCGCGCGTATTACGTAGAGTTACAGACGGGAAAAAGAGTGCGTCGTTTCGCGGCACTTTTCCGCAAGAGCGACGTGCGGGGCCGGACCGCGGGGCCCGCCGTCCTGGTTGAGATGCGCTGGGACTGGCGGCGGGTCAACCACCCTGCGAGCCCGGCCCTGTGGTCGGCTCAGCCCGCTGAGCGCACGTGCTCCCCGTCGCCCGGGTTCACGTCCCGCAGCAGGCAGGTCAGGCGGGCGGTGCACACGCGTCGGTCCTGCTCGTCGCTGATCACGATCTCGTACGTCGCCGTGGAGCGCCCCCGGTGCACGGGCGTGGCCACGCCGGTGACCAGGCCGGAGCGCACCCCGCGGTGGTGGGTGCAGTTCAGGTCGACGCCCACGGCGATCTTGGAAGTGCCGCCGTGCAGCATGGAGCCGATCGAGCCGAGGGTCTCGGCGAGCACCGCGGACGCGCCGCCGTGGAGCAGTCCGTACGGCTGGGTGTTGCCCTCCACCGGCATCGTGCCGACGACGCGGTCCGCCGAGGCCTGAAGGATCTGCACGCCCATGCGGGTGCCCAGATGCCCGGCGGAGAACAGGGCGGGCAGGTCGACGCCGAGCGCCGCGTACTCGTCGATGACTTCTTGCGGGAACTTCACGGTCTGCTGCTCACCCATGGGGCCCGGCTCCGTTTCGTCGTCTTCTCGTCGGACGCGTCTGGGAACGCATCCGGCTGAGCAAACGCTCAGTCGGTCGCAGATTGTTCCAGACGGACGACGACGGACTTGCTGGCCGGGGTGTTGCTGACATCGGCGGTGGCGTCCAGCGGGACGAGGACGTTGGTCTCCGGGTAGTAGGCGGCCGCACAGCCCCGTGCCGTGGGGTAGTGCACGACCCGGAAGCCGGGCGCGCGCCTCTCAACGCCGTCCGTCCACTCACTGACCAGGTCGACGTACGACCCGTCCGCGACCTTGAGCTCCCGCGCGTCCTCGGGGTTGACGAGGACGATCCGGCGGCCGTTCCTGATGCCCCGGTAGCGGTCGTCGAGGCCGTAGATCGTGGTGTTGTACTGGTCGTGCGAGCGCAGCGTCTGCAGCAGCAGCCGGCCCTCGGGCAGCCGCGGGTACTCCACGGGCGCCGCGGTGAAGTTGGCCTTGCCGGTGGCCGTGGGGAAGCGGCGCTCGTCGCGCGGGGCGTGCGGCAGGGTGAAGCCGCCGGGGCGGGCCACGCGCGCGTTGAAGTCCTCGAAGCCGGGGATCACCCGCGCGATGCGGTCGCGGACGGTGGCGTAGTCCTTCTCGAACTCCTCCCACGGCACCGTGCTGTTCTCGCCGAGCACGCGGCGTGCCATACGGCAGACGATCGCCGGCTCGGACAGCAGGTGCGGGCTCGCGGGCTCCAGCCGGCCGCGGGAGGCGTGCACCATGCCCATGGAGTCCTCGACGGTCACGAACTGCTCGCCGCTGCCCTGAAGATCGCGCTCGGTGCGGCCGAGCGTGGGCAGGATGAGTGCTCGCGCTCCGGTGATGACGTGGCTGCGGTTGAGCTTCGTCGACACGTGCACGGTGAGCCGAGCGCGTCGCATCGCCGCCTCGGTGACGTCCGTGTCGGGGGACGCGGAGACGAAGTTGCCGCCCATTGCGAAGAACACCTTCGCCTCGCCGTCCCGCAGGGCGCGGATGGCGCGTACGACGTCGTAGCCGTGCTCCCGCGGGGGCGCGAAGCCGAACTCCTTCCCCAGGGCGTCCAGGAAGGCGGGTGCCGGCCGTTCGAAGATGCCCATGGTGCGGTCGCCCTGCACGTTCGAGTGGCCGCGCACCGGGCACACGCCCGCGCCGGGCCGGCCGATGTTGCCGCGCAGGAGGAGGAAGTTGACCACCTCGCGGATGGTCGGCACGGAGTGCTTGTGCTGGGTGAGGCCCATCGCCCAGCAGACGATGGTGCGCTCGGAGGCGAGGACCATGCGCAGGGCCTGCTCGATCTCCGCGCGCGTGAGGCCCGTCGCGGTGAGCGTCTCGTCCCAGTCGGCGGCGCGGGCGGCCGCGGCGAACTCCTCGTAGCCGTGGGTGTGCTGGCGCACGAAGTCCTCGTCGACGGCGCCCTCGGCCTCGAGGATGAGCTTGTTGAGGAGACGGAAGAGGGCCTGGTCGCCGCCGATGCGGATCTGCAGGAACAGGTCGGTGAGCGAGGCCCCGGCGGTCAGCCCCTTCGGGGTCTGCGGGTTCTTGAAGCGTTCCAGGCCGGCCTCGGGCAGCGGATTGACGCTGATGATCTTCGCGCCGCCCGCTTTGGCCTTCTCCAGCGCGGAGAGCATCCGCGGGTGGTTCGTGCCGGGGTTCTGGCCGGCGACGATGATCAGGTCGGCCTTGTGGAGGTCCTCCAGCAGGACGCTGCCCTTGCCGATGCCGATCGTCTCCGACAGCGCCGAGCCGGACGACTCGTGGCACATGTTCGAGCAGTCGGGCAGGTTGTTCGTGCCGAGCTCGCGCGCGAAGAGCTGGTAGAGGAACGCGGCCTCGTTGCTCGTACGCCCCGAGGTGTAGAAGACGGCCTCGTCGGGGGAGCCGAGGGCGGTGATCTCCTCGGCGATGAGATCGAAGGCGCGCTCCCAGGTGACCGGCTCGTAGTGCTCGCCGCCCTCGGGCAGATACATGGGGTGCGTGAGCCGCCCCTGCTGGCCGAGCCAGTAGCCGCTGCGGCCAGCGAGGTCGGCGACCGGGTGCGCGGCGAAGAACTCCGGGGTGACCCGGCGCAGGGTGGCCTCCTCGGCGACCGCCTTCGCGCCGTTCTCACAGAACTCCGCCTTGTGCCGGTGCTCCGGCTCCGGCCAGGCGCAGCCCGGGCAGTCGAAGCCGTCCTTCTGGTTCACCCGCAGCAGCGTCAGCGCGGTGCGCTTCACGCCCATCTGCTGCTGGGCGACGCGCAGGGTGTGCCCGATGGCCGGCAGCCCGGCCGCCGCGTGCTGCGGCTCGGCGACCTCAGGGGCGTCCTGAACCGGGTCGGCGTTGGGCGGCTTCGTTGCCATCGCCCGCTCTCCTTCGAGTGCGTGTGTGAGATACGTCTCCGATCCTCGCACGTGCCGGTGACAACGTTGACGGTGCGGGCGTGCGGAGGGCGTGAACAATGCCTGCGCCGAGGAGCGTGGACGGCGCCCGGGGCTGACTGTCAGTGGGGCGTGGCAGGATCGGGGGCGTGGCAGAGACAGCATCGAAGAAGACCGACAACAGCCCCGGCGGTACCCGTCCGCGCCTGATGCTCATGGACGGGCACTCGCTGGCCTACCGCGCGTTCTTCGCGCTGCCCGCGGAGAACTTCACGACCGCGACGGGCCAGCCGACGAACGCGATCTACGGCTTCGCGTCGATGCTGGCCAACACGCTCCGCGACGAGGAGCCCACGCACTTCGCGGTGGCCTTCGACGTCTCCCGCAAGACCTGGCGCTCCCAGGAGTTCACGGAGTACAAGGCGAACCGCTCCAAGACTCCGGACGAGTTCAAGGGCCAGGTGGAGCTGATCGGCGAGCTGCTCGACGCGATGCACGCCCAGCGCTTCGCGGTCGAGGGGTACGAGGCGGACGACGTGATCGCCACGCTCGCCACGCAGGCCGAGGCCGAGGGCTTCGAGGTGCTGATCGTCACCGGCGACCGCGACTCCTTCCAGCTGGTCTCCGAGCACACCACGGTGCTCTACCCCACAAAGGGCGTCTCGGAGCTGACCCGGTTCACGCCGGAGAAGGTCTTCGAGAAGTACGGGTTGACGCCCGCGCAGTACCCCGACTTCGCTGCCCTGCGCGGCGACCCGTCGGACAACCTGCCGGGCATCCCGGGCGTCGGCGAGAAGACGGCCGCGAAGTGGATCAACCAGTTCGGCTCGTTCGCCGACCTGGTGGAGCGCGTCGACGAGGTCAAGGGCAAGGCCGGGCAGAACCTGCGCGACCACCTGGAGGCGGTGAAGCTGAACCGCCGGCTCACCGAGCTGGAGCGCCACGTGGAGCTGCCCAGGACGGTCGCCGACCTGGCCCGCGCGCCGTACGACCGCAAGGCCGTCGCCATGGTGCTGGACACCCTGGAGATCAGGAACCCCTCGCTGCGCGAACGGCTCTTCGGCGTCGACCCGGGCGCCGAGGAGACCGAGCCCACCCCCGTCGTGGCCGACGGCGTGGAACTGGACGGCACGGTGCTGGGCACGGGCGAGCTGGCGCCCTGGCTCGCCGAGCACGGCGCAGGCCCCCTGGGCGTCGCCACGGTGGACACGTGGGCGCTCGGCACGGGCGCGGTCGCCGAGGTCGCGCTCGCCACACTGTCGGGACCGGCCGCCTGGTTCGACCCGTCCCAGCTGGACGAGGCCGACGAGAAGGCGTTCGCGGCCTGGCTGGCCGACGCCGCCCGGCCCAAGGTCTTCCACAACGCCAAGGGCGCGATGCGGGTCTTCGCCGAGCACGGCTGGACCGTCGCCGGCGTCACCATGGACACCGCGCTCGCCGCCTATCTGGTCAAGCCCGGCCGCCGCTCCTTCGACCTGGACGCGCTGTCCCTGGAGTACCTGCACCGCGAGCTCGCCCCCGCCGCCGCGGCCGACGGACAGCTGGCCTTCGGCGCGGACGACGGCGCCGAGGCCGAGGCGCTGATGATCCAGGCTCGCGCCGTCCTCGACCTGGGCCAGGCCTTCGAGGGCCGACTGCAGGAGGTCGGCGCCGCGGACCTGCTGCGGGACGTGGAGCTGCCCACGTCGGCGCTGCTGGCCCGGATGGAGCGGCACGGCATCGCGGCGGACCGCGCCCACCTGGAAGCCATGGAGCAGATGTTCGCCGGTGCCGTGCAGCAGGCCGTGAAGGAGGCCCATGCGGCCGCCGGGCATGAGTTCAACCTGGGCTCGCCCAAGCAGCTGCAGGAAATCCTCTTCGGTGAGCTGGCCCTGCCGAAGACCAAGAAGACCAAGACCGGCTACACCACCGACGCCGACGCCCTGGCGTGGCTGGCCACCCAGACCGACAACGAACTGCCCGTGATCATGCTCCGCCACCGCGAGCAGGCGAAGCTGCGGGTCACCGTCGAGGGCCTGATCAAGACCATCGCGACGGACGGCCGTATCCACACCACCTTCAACCAGACCGTCGCCGCCACCGGCCGCCTGTCCTCCACGGACCCGAACCTGCAGAACATCCCGGTCCGCACCGACGAGGGCCGGGCGATCCGCCGCGGCTTCGTGGTCGGCGAGGGCTTCGAGTCGCTGATGACGGCGGACTACAGCCAGATCGAGCTGCGCGTCATGGCCCACCTCTCCGAGGACGCGGGTCTGATCGAGGCGTTCACGTCCGGCGAGGACCTGCACACCACGGCTGCCGCGCAGGTGTTCGGCGTCGCCCCCTCCGCGGTGGACGCCGAGATGCGCCGCAAGATCAAGGCGATGTCGTACGGCCTGGCGTACGGGCTGTCGGCGTTCGGCCTGTCCCAGCAGCTGAACATCGAGGCGGCCGAGGCCCACACCCTGAGGGACGCGTACTTCGAGCGCTTCGGCGGCGTACGGGACTATCTGCGCCGGGCGGTCGACGAGGCCCGGGCGACGGGCTACACGGCGACGCTCTTCGGGCGCCGCCGCTACCTCCCCGACCTCAACAGCGACAACCGCCAGCGCCGCGAGGCGGCCGAGCGCATGGCCCTCAACGCACCCATCCAGGGCACCGATCTTGACGATGTCCGCCGCCGTGCCCTGG
>NZ_JBQQCE010000470.1:0-7706 GCF_052245645.1 Streptomyces sp. KR55
CATCCACGCGATGTCCACGGCGCCCGCGTTGAGTGCCTCCAGCGCCGACGGGCCGCCGTTGAAGACCTGCGTGCGCAGCCGGGTGCCGCCCAGCTCGCGGGTGAAGTAGCCCTTCTGCACCCCGGCCAGCGGCGTGGCGTGCGTGACGTTGGCGAAGTAGCCGATGGAGACCTCGTCCGCCGACAGCGGCGGGCCCGTGCCGACGGCCGGCGCGGCCGCCGCCCCCGGCGCCCGGGACCCGTAGCCGCAGCCCGCCGCCAGGAACAGCAGCAGGAGCAGCGCGAGGGCCGCGCGGAGCGGACGCCGGGAGCGGCTGGGCGCCGGGCTGCGCTCAGACAGGCGCATCGGGGGTCCCCGGAGCGGTCGCGCCGACCATGCCCGCGGTCAGCGTGGCGCCGTCGGCCGGGTCGATCAGCACGAAGGAGCCGGTGCGCCGGCTGTCCTCGTACCGGTCGAACGCCAGCCGCTCGGCGGTGCGCAGCGCGACCTGGCCGATCTCGTTCAGGTCGAGCCGCCCCGGCCCCGGGATCCGGCGGACCACCGCGCGCACGGTGCGCGTGGTGTGCTTCAGCAGCACGTGGTCCCCGGGCCTGAGCGGGCGTTCGTGCAGATGGCACACGGCCGCCTCGACGTCCCGGGACACCGTCGGCAGTGCCGCCGCCGGGACGATCAGGTCGCCTCTGGAGACGTCCAGGTCGTCGGCGAGCCGCAGCGCGCCGGACTGCGGCGAGCGGACCAGCTCGGCCGGCGCGCCCAGCACGTCGATGCCGGTGACGGTGGTGGTGCGCCCCGACGGCAGCACGGTGACCCTGTCGCCGACCCGCAGCGCTCCGGCGGCGACCTGACCCGCGTAGAGGCGGACGTCACCGGAGCGGATGACGTACTGGACCGGGAAGCGGGCGGGTCCGTCGGTCACCTCGTCCGCGACGGGAACGCTCTCCAGGTGCGCGAGGACGGTCGGCCCGCCGTACCAGTCCATGCGCGTGGACGGCTCGACGACGTTGTCCCCGGCGAGCGCGGAGATCGGGATCGCGGTCACCTCGGGAATGCCGAGGTCGGCCGCGAGCCGGGTGAACTCCCCGGCGATGTCCGCGAACACGGACTGCTCGTAGCCGACGAGGTCCATCTTGTTGACGGCGAGGACCACGTGCGGCACCCGCAGCAGCGCCGCCACGGCCGCGTGCCGCCGGGTCTGCTCGACCACGCCCTTACGGGCGTCGACGAGGATCACCGTCAGGGTGGCCGTGGACGCGCCGGTGACCATGTTGCGGGTGTACTGCACATGCCCCGGCGTGTCGGCGAGGATGAACCGGCGCTTGGGGGTGGCGAAGTAGCGGTAGGCGACGTCGATGGTGATGCCCTGCTCGCGCTCGGCGCGCAGCCCGTCGGTGAGCAGGGCCAGGTCGGGGCCCTCGCCGGAGGACGCGCGGGCGACGGCCTCCAGCTGGTCGGCGAGGACGGACTTCGAGTCGTGCAGCAGTCGTCCTACGAGGGTGGACTTGCCGTCGTCCACCGAGCCGGCGGTGGCCCAGCGGAGCAGGTCCGCCTCGGCCGCGGGGGCGGCGGAGGCGTCACGGTGCCGGGTGGTGGGCATGGGGTTCGCGTGTCCCTCCTGTGCGCCGGTCCCGGCGGTCAGCCGGGACCTGGCTTCCTGGAAGATGCCGCGCATCATCAGGGCGGCGGTGAAATGCGGGGGGTGGCCGAGAGCTGTCACGTCCGCGGTCATGTCAGAAGTACCCCTCGCGTTTGCGGTCCTCCATCGCCGCCTCCGACAGCCGGTCGTCGGCACGGGTGGCGCCGCGCTCGGTGAGCCGGGAGGCGGTGATCTCGACGATCACCTCGTCGACGTCGGACGCCTCGGACAGCACGGCGCCGGTACAGGACATGTCGCCGACGGTGCGGTAGCGCACCCGGCGCTTCTCCACCGGCTCGCCGTCCTTCGGGCCGCCCCAGTCGCCCGGCGCCAGCCACATGCCGGAGCGCAGGAACACCTCCCGTTCGTGCGCGAAGTAGATGGACGGCAGCTCGATGCCCTCGCGGGCGATGTACTGCCACACGTCCAGCTCGGTCCAGTTGGACAACGGGAAGACGCGCACATGCTCGCCGGGCAGATGGCGGCCGTTGTACAGCTGCCACAGCTCGGGCCGCTGCCGGCGCGGGTCCCACGTGCCGAACTCGTCGCGCAGCGAGAACACCCGCTCCTTGGCGCGGGCCTTCTCCTCGTCGCGCCGCCCGCCGCCGAACACCGCGTCGAACCCGCCGCCGCTGATCGCCTCCAGCAGCGGCAGCGTCTGCAGCGGATTCCGCGTGCCGTCGGGACGTTCGCGCAGCACACCCCGGTCGATGTAGTCCTGTACGGACGCCACATGGAGGGTGAGCCCATGTGCGGCCACCACACGGTCCCGGTAGGCGAGCACCTCCGGGAAGTTGTGCCCGGTGTCCACATGCAGCAGCGCGAACGGCAGCGGCGCCGGCGCGAACGCCTTCAGCGCCAGATGCAGCATCACGACGGAGTCCTTGCCGCCGGAGAACAGCAGCACCGGCTTCTCGAACTCGCCGGCCACCTCGCGGAAGATGTACGCCGCCTCCGACTCCAGGACGTCGGTGTGCCCGAGGCGGGCGGCCACGGCCGTCACAGCAGCCCCCGTTCCGCCATCAGCGCGTGCAGGGTGTCCACCGACTCGCCGACGGACTGCAGTTGGGTCTCCACCTTCGCGTCCGGTGACTGCGGCGGCTCGTACGGGTCGTCGATGCCGGTCAGCCCGGACAGCCGCCCGGCGCGGGCCTGCGCGTACAGGCCCTTCACATCGCGTACGGCGCACACCTGGAGCGGCGTGGCGACATGCACCTCCAGATACGGGGTGCCGCTCGCCTCGTGCCGTTTGCGGACCGCCTCGCGGCTGTCGGCGTACGGCGCGATGACCGGGACCAGCACCAGGATGCCGTTGCGTGCCAGCACCTCGGCGACCAGGCCGATGCGCTGCACGTTGGTGTCCCGGTCCTCGCGGGTGAAGCCGAGGCCGGCGCTGAGGAACGTACGTATCTCGTCGCCGTCGAGCACCTCGACCCGGTGCCCCTCCCGGGTGAGGCGGCTGGCCAGCGCCTGCGCCAGCGTCGTCTTGCCGGAGCTGGGCAGCCCGGTCAGCCACACCGTGGCGCCCTTGGTCAGCGGGGTCCTCATGCGCTGCTCCTTGCCGCCGCACCGGCCATGGAGACGACGCCGTGCGCGGCGAGCACGGAGAACCCGGCGGCGCACGCCTGCTCCAGCTCCTCGCGCTCGGCGTCGGGCAGGTCCCGCCAGGACGACGAGGGCGCGCCCACCTTGGCCGCGCACCGGCGCTCCCAGTCGGTGTCCACGAAGTCCGCGCCGAGGAACTCACCGATGCGGTGCAGGGACTCCTCGGGCGCGGCGAGCAGGTCCTCGTACCAGATGTGCAGCACGTTCTCCTGCGGCAGCGCGGACATCGCCTCCATGCCGCGCTTCATCTCGTCCGCCCAGTACGTGCCGAACAGTGACACCGGGAGCCGGTAGTCGCGGACGGCACGGGCGTCGAAACGATCCGGCAGGAACGGCAGCAGCTCGTCCGGTACGAACCCGAGGTCGCGTTCGGTGTCGGCGGACTGCTCCTCGGCGTACGGGTCGTGGCCGAGGGTGAGGTGCAGCGCCATCACCACCGCGGCCATACGGAAGCCGGTGTGGCGGCTCATGGACAGCGCGGTGTCCCGGCCGTCGCGCACGATGTGCAGATAGCGGGCGTCGGGGAAGTGCTCGCGGAACTGCCCGGCGAGGATCAGCGAGCCGCCGCTGCGTTCGGCCCACAGGGTCTTGCCGAAGCGGGCGCACAGCCAGCCGAAGAGACGGTGGTAGTGCTCGCCGACACCGGCGTCCGGGAACTCGGCGACGGCCGCTTCGAGTTCGCCGTACAGCTCGTCGGGGGTGTCGGCTAAGTGGGGGAGGGTGGTCAGCAGGACGGCCGGGATGCCGGTGTCGGCCTGGAAGCGGGTGGTCGCCGAGGGGCGGTAGAGGACTTCCCTGGGGGCCAGTCCGTGGGCGGTCAGGAGCCGGTTGACGGTGTTGCGGGAGGACAGGACGTCCCAGAACTCCGCGGCCGTGAGGGAGCCTTCGGGGAAGACCCGGGCGGTGATCCGGTACATGTCCGTGAGGTGGTTGAAGAGCTCCGACAGGCTGAGGACCTGCGGGTGCTCGCGCAGCAGCTCGGAGACGAGGGTCGAGCCGCAGCGGCCGGTGCCGGTGACGAAGACCTGGCCTGGTGAGGTCGGGTTGGGCATGGCGCAGCTGTTCCTTCCGTGCGTCCTTGGGCGGTGTCCGTGGGGTCGTGCTGGAAGGTGCTTCGGGCGGGCCGACGGTGTGGGGCCGTAGGCCCGGCCGGCGTCAGGACCGGCGCAGCAGGGCCGCGTACAGCGTGAGGCCGGGGCCGAAGGCCATGGCGACCACCGGGCCGTCGGTGCGGGGCAGTCGCTGGAGGACCATGAGGACGGTGGGCGAGGAGCAGTTGCCGCACTCGTCGAGGACGCCGTACGAGGCGTCCAGCGCGCCGGCGGGCAGCTCGAGCCGCTCACCGACGACCTCGAGGATGCGCTTGCCGCCCGGGTGCACGGCCCAGCCGGTGACCTCCTCGGGCGTGAGCCCGTGCGGGGCGAGCAGCTGGTCGCGGACCACCTCGCCGACGTGCTGGGCGAGCACGTCGGGGACCTTCGGCGAGAGGCCCATCTTGAAGCCGAGGTCGGTGATCTGCCAGCTCATGTGGTCGGCGGTGCTGTGGTCGGTGACCGCGACCACGTCGATGACCTCGTAGCCGCTGTCGGCGTCGGGCTCCAGGACGACGGCCGCGGCGGCGTCGGCGAACAGCGCGTGCGCCACGACCTGTTCGATGTCCCGGGTGGGCGGCTGGACGTGCAGCGAGGTCAGCTCCAGACACAGCAGCACCGCCGGCCGGCCGCGCGAGGCGACGAAGTCGGAGACGGCGCCCAGCGACGGGACGGCGGCGTAGCAGCCCATGTGGCCGATGAACAGCCGCTGGACCTTGCTGGACATGCCCAGCTCGTCCGCGAGCCTCAGGTCGAGGCCCGGCGTGGTGTAGCCGGTACAGGAGGCCACGGCCAGCAGGCCCACGTCCGACGGGGCCAGGCCCGCGGACTCCAGGGCGTCGGCGACGGTGCGCTTGCCGAGGGGCACGGCCTCCTCGATGTAGCGCTCCATGCGCTGTCCGGTGCTCCAGCCGGACACTTCCTTCTCGGCGCGCGGGTCCACGGCCGTGGAGCGTGAGCTGATTCCGGAATTCTCGAATATCCGGCGGGCCAGCGGATAACCGTCGTAGTGGTCCAGGAAAAATTCCTGCCACAGGTCGTCCTGGCTGCTCCGGGTACCCGGAAAGGAATGGGAGGAGCCGGTGATGACGGGGCGTGCGGCGGCGCGCAGGCCCCGGCGGGCAGGGGCGATTTTCTCTTCGAGGTGCATGCGAGATCCCTTTGCTTTTGGGCAGCGGAAACGGCCGCGTCGGGCCGACGGCGGGAGAGAGGGAATCGTGCGTGCTGATGGGATCCGACCCGGGCGCCTTTGCGCAGGCCAGACCGTCCACATGGAGATACGCCAAAGCGGCGCACGGAAGATGAAAGAAAGAGTGGTCTGCTCTCCCCCGTTCGAACCGGATGTCGATTCGGTACCCTCAGTCAAACACAGGACTTCCGGTGGAATCAAATATTCCGGTGTTAATTTCCTCGGCGGAAACAATTAGCGGCTGAAAAACACCGGCCTGCCTCTCGGTGAACCCGAGAGGCAGGCCGGTGCTGTGTTTTTCTGTTCGGTATCGGTGTCCGGAATCGAGCCCGGGGTAATTCAGCCAGAACTTGCGTTGATTTCGGTCAGCGGCCGTGCGGGTTCCGCCCGGGACGGTTCGTGCAGCCGGGCGCCCTCGATGTCCAGGTCGGGCAGCAGCCGGTCCAGCCCGCGCGGCAGCCACCAGGCGCCGCGTCCCACCATCGCCAGCACCGCCGGCACCAGGGTCATCCGTACGACGAAGGCGTCCACCAGCACACCGAACGCCAGCGAGAACGCGATGGGTTTGACGATGGCGTCCTCCGTCGTCACGAAGCTGGCGAAGACGAAGAACATGATGAGCGCCGCCGCCGTCACCACCCGCGAGGCATGCCCGGCCCCGTCGATCACCGCGTCCCTGGCCAGGCCGGTGCGCACCCACTCCTCGCGCATGCTGGACACCAGGAAGACCTCGTAGTCCATCGCCAGTCCGAAGAGCACGGCCATCAGCACGATCGGCAGGAAGCTGACGACGGGTCCGGTCCGGGCCACCCCCAGCGCGTCGGCGAGCCAGCCCCACTGGAACACCGCCACGACCGCACCGAAGGACGCCGCCACCGACAGCAGGAACCCGACGGTCGCCTTGACCGGCACGACCAGCGAGCGGAAGACCAGCAGCAGAAGAATCAGACACAGCCCGACGACCACGGCCGCGAACGGCAGCAGCGATGCGGTCAGCCGGTCGGAGACGTCGATCCCGATCGCCGTGGTGCCGGTGACGGACACGGCGGCGCCGGTCTCCCGCTCGATGGTGGACGCGTCGCCGCGGATGGCGTCCACCAGGTCCTGCGTGGACTCGTCCTGCGGTCCGCCCTCCGGTACGACCTGGATCACCGCCCGTCCGGACTCCGGCGCGTACTGCGGCTGACCGACCTTGACCACGCCCGGCAGCTCCTGCAGCCGTCCGGCCACCGCGGCCGCCTGCTGCTGCCCGGCCTGTCCCTCGGTGTCCGCCTCGGCGAGCACGAGCAGCGGCCCGTTGAAGCCGGGCCCGAACGCCTCGTCGACGGTGTCGTACGTCTCGCGCTGCGACGTCCCGTGCGCCGCCGTGCCGTTGTCGGGCAGCGCGAGCCGCAGATCGGCGGCGGGCAGCGCCAGGGTCACCAGGGCGGCGACGGTGCCGATGACGACGAGCAGCGGGCGCCGGGTGACGAGCCGGGCCCAGCGCTGCCCCATGACGGAAGCCTTTGCCGCGGCCTTCTCGGTGGCCTCCTCCGTGGCTTCTTCCGTGGCTTCTTCTGTACCCCCCGCAGGAACGTACTCCGCGGCAACAGCCGCCCGCCGCGCGGCCCGTGAGCCCGGCCGGGGCGCGAGCCGTGCCCCCGCGAGGCCGAACAGCGCCGGCAGCAGCGTCACCGCGACCAGCACGGCGATGAGCACCGTCGCCGCCGCACTCAGACCCATGACCGTCAGGAACGGGATGCGCACCACGAGCAGCCCGACCAGCGCGATGACGACCGTCGTCCCGGCGAAGACCACCGCGCTGCCCGCCGTCCCGACGGCCCGTCCCGCCGACTCGCGCGGTTCCATTCCCTGGGCGAGCTGTGTCCGGTGCCGGGACAGCACGAAGAGCGCGTAGTCGATGCCCACCGCCAGCCCGAGCATCAGCGCGAGGCTCAGCGCGGTCGACGACACCGTCACCCCCGAGGACACCGCCAGCAGCCCGGTGAGCCCCGTGCCGACGCCGACGAAGGCGGTCAGCAGCGGCATCCCGGCGGCGAGCAGCGAGCCGAAGGTGATGGCGAGCACGGCCAACGCGACCACCACACCGAGCAGTTCGAGGACGCTCGGGGTGAGCACACCGTTGCCGTACGCCTGACCGCCGACGGAGACCTCCAGCCCCGCCTCCTCGGCGGCCTTGGTGGTCTCC
>NZ_JBQQCE010000471.1:0-7686 GCF_052245645.1 Streptomyces sp. KR55
CGCCGCCTCGTCGTACGACGCAGGGCCCGGACGCCCGGCGCGCAGCCGCGCCGACTCGAAGGCGGCCCGCGCCTCCTCCAGCCCGTAGCCCAGCTTGGCCAGCCGGTCCTGAACGGACGTCAACTGGGCGAGCGCCGCCTCGTGTTCACCGCGCGTCGCCCGCACCAGCGCCTCGGCCCGGTCGAGGACGGCCAGCACGCTCTCCCGGCCGAGCCGCATCGCCTGCTCACGCGTCACGTCGATGACGTCCTGCGCCTCGGCCGGCTCACCGATGCGCACCAGCGCCTCCGCGAGGTCCCCGTGCCAGCGGCCGCGCGCCGGGTCCGTCACGCCGAGCCCCTGCTCCAGCTCCCGCACCCGGCGCAGCGACCCGACCGTGCCCTGGGCGTCCCCGGCGACCAACTGGACGTAGCCGAGGGCGGCCAGTGCCCGGGAGACATAGATCTGGTCGCCGTCCTCCTCCGCGTGCTCCACCGCCTCCCGGGCCAGCGCGAGCGCCTGGTCCACACTGCCGCCCGAGGCCTCCACGAGCGAGGTGAGCATGGCGGCGGCCACCTCGCCGATCCCGGAGTCCCGGGCCAGCCGCAGGCTCTCGCGGGCCAGATCCAGGGCCCGTCCGCAGTGGCCCGACCGCAGTTCGGTCTCGGCGAGCAGCCGCAGGAAGTGCACTTCGCTCTCGACCATGCCGCGTCGCCGTACCTCGCGCAGCAGCGAGGTGACGGTGCGGCGGGCCTCGGGCAGCTCGTCGCTCATCAGCAGCCAGCGGAAGCGGGTCGAGCCCGCGCCGTTGTGATGGCACGCCACCTGCGGGTCCTGCGGCTCCTTCAGCGCCCGCTTGATGGTGGCGGGAGCGTCCGGGTGGCCCATCAGGGTCTCGGCCTGCGCCTGGAAGGCGAGCGCGAGGAGTTCGGTGCGCCGGTCGCCGGACCGGGCGGCCAGGTCGGCCGCGTGTGCGGCCTCCACGCGGCCTTCGGCGAAGTCGCCCTCGACGACGAGGGCCCGCCAGGCCAGCTGGTAGTGCACCAGGGCGAGCAGCCCCGGGTCGTCGCCCGCGTCGGCCAGCGCCTGCGGGAAGACGGCGTCGACGTCCCCGAGGGCCTGGCCGGCCGCCTCGATCACCACCATCCAGGCCCGCACCCGGTCCGCGGGCACCGTGGTCCCGGTCAGCACCTCGCGGGCGATGTCCCGGGCGAGGTCCACCTCCCCGGCGGTGATCGCGTCCTCGGCGGCCAGCAACCGCCGCTCGTCGGGCCCCGGCACGCTGCCGGCCGGGGTGTGCCGGGCCGCGAGCAGTCCGAGGGAGGCGGCGACCGAGGGCGCGCCGCGGTCCCGGGCCAGCGCGGCGGCCCCGGCGAGCCGCGCCGCCACGTCCGGGTCGGTGCCGATGGTCGCCAGGGCGAGATGCCGGGCCCGCTCGATCGGGTCGGAGGCCGCCGTGGACAGCGCGGCATGAGCGGCCCGCCGCTGGTGCGCGGGCGCCTCCGCGTACAGTGCGGCCGAGATCAGCGGATGCGCGAACCGTACGGTGGGACCCTCCGGTTCCGTGGCCAGCAGCCCGAGTTCGGCCGCCCGGGCGGTCTCGGCCTCGGCGTTCTCCCGGCCGGCCGCGAGCAGCAGGGCCGTCGTGGGGCGGGCGCCCGCGCTGGCCACGAGGAGGGTGTGCCGGGCCTCGTCGGAGAGCATCTCCAGCCGGCTGAGGACGAGCGCCCGCAGCGAGGTCGGTACGGGCAGCGGCTCGCCCGGGCGTGGCGGGGTGGGATTCTCGGCGAGGGCGCGGCCCAGCTCCAGCGCGAACAGCGGGTTGCCGCCGCTGGTGCGGTGGATCTCGCGGACCGTGGACCGGGGCAGGCCGGTGTAGCCGCGGTGGTCGAGCAGCGCGGAGACCTGGGTGCGGGAGAGCGGGCCGAGGCGGACGGCGAGGGTGTCCGGCGGGGACGCGCGTAGATGGCGGTCGTACTCCTGGCCCTCGGTCCGAACCGCGCACAGCATCCGGACGGGCGTGTCGCCGAGCCGGCGGGCGGCGAAGCCGAGGAGTTCGGCACTGGCCGGATCCAGCCACTGCACGTCGTCGGCGACGATCAGGACGGGACCGTCGGCGGCGAGCGCGCGCAGCGCGGACAGCACCGCCAGACGCAGCGCGAGACCGTCCCGCTGGAGGGTGGACTCGCCGCGGCCGGTGAGCGCCGACTCCAGGGCGGTGCGCTGGGCGGCGGGCAGCTTGCCCGAGACCTCGTCGAGGACGAGTCCGAACAGGTCCGCCAGGGCCAGGAACGGCAGATGGGATTCGGACTCCGTCGCCGAGCAGCGCAACACGGTCCGTGCCGCCCCGCCGTATTCCGCGGCCAGCGCGCGCAGCACCGTCGACTTTCCTATTCCGGCGGGCCCGTGGAGCAGCACGCTGCCGCCACGGCCGAGCTGCTCACACGCCGCCGTGAACAGCTCCTCCCGGCCGATGACCAGGTCGGAGCGGCATCTGCCAGGCTCCGAGAAGTCCCGTCGCATGGTCACCGCTCCCTCCGCGTGTCGTGTCCTGGCCAAATTCTAGGCAACAAGTCATTGAAATTCGGAGTGCCGACGTGGTGAGGGAAATAACAGCGGGGTGGCACAGGGAATTTCACCGCGCGCTCGACTGAATACCGGCGCGAGGGACACGCCCGGCCCGAGCCTTTCGGATGCCGCACGGTCGGGTAGGTCGGAAAACGCCACAAACCTACGGCAACCACCCTGCCCGACGCGCGGCGACCACGGCCTCTCCACGGGTCCGGGCCCCGAGCTTCCGCATGGCGGACCGCAGATACGCCTTGACTGTCTCGGCGGTCACGCCCAACCGCTCGGCGGCACCGGCGTTCGTGGCCCCCGCGGCGACGCACGCCAGCACATCCACCTCCCGGGGCGCCGGACGAACCCCCACCGACGAGGCATCGACAGTCAGCAGCGCGCAAGCGTCGAGCAGCTCAGCCCGCAACGAAGGGTCCGCGATCCGAGGCGCCAGCGCCCGCAACGCCGCATGCGCCTCCCGCACCTGCTCCCATCTCGCGCCGGACGCGACCTCGGAGGCCAGCGTCCGTGCCTCCTCCCGCACGACCAGGGCCCGCTCCACGTCCCGCGCCGCCTCGACCGCAGCGCTCAGCGTCCGGTCGCCCAGGGGCTGGGCCGTACGCAGGGCGCCGTACAGGACACCCCGCACCCGGTGCCGTACGACGACGGGAACCGCCACCACCGACCGCAGCCCCTCGGCGACGACGGGGGCGTCGTATTCGTGGCTGATCTGCCGCGACGACGAGTAGTCCGTCACCGCGCACGGCCGGGCGAGCACCACCGCCTTGCCGCCCAGGCCGTTGCCGGAGGTCACCGCGACCGCGCGCAGCGCGGAGGTCGCGGTGCCGCTGAGTTCGCTGATACGCATCTGTTGACGCCCGGCCTCCATCAGCCCGCCGAAGGCGACCGGGAGCCTGGTGGTGCGCCGCAGCCGCACCAGCGCGTTCCGTATCTCCACCGACTCCGCCGTGTCTGCTCCCACGTGCTCGCCCTTTCCTGGCGCACACCCCCGTTCGGGGGTAGTGAGACCTGCATCACGGATTAGACGATGGCGAAGAGCCGCCCGGCAATGGTCCGGTACCGAGGAGGATGGATGACAACGGCGACGGAGCCCTTCCGCAGGGCGCGGGACTTCCTGCTGCAGCACCGCGAGGACTACGCCAGCGCATACGAGGGCTTCGCCTGGCCCCGTCTCGAGCGGTTCAACTGGGCGCTGGACTGGTTCGACGTCATCGCGGACGGAAACGTCCGGACCGCGCTCCACATCGTCGAGGAGGACGGCTCCGAAGTCCGCCTGTCCTTCGCCGAGATGTCGGCCCGCTCCAACCGGGTCGCGAACTGGCTGCGCGCGCGGGGCGTCCGCGCCGAGGACCGGGTCCTGGTCATGCTCGGCAACCAGGCCGAGCTGTGGGAGGCAGCCCTCGCGGCGATGAAGCTGCGTGCCGTCGTCATCCCGGCCACCCCGCTGCTCGGCCCCGCCGACCTGCGTGACCGTGTCGACCGGGGCCGGGTGCGACACGTGATCGTGCGCGCTGCGGACACCGGCAAGTTCGACGAGGTGCCCGGCACCTACACGCGTATCGCGGTCGGCGGCGAGGGCGCGGGCTGGCAGCCGTACGAGGACGCGTACGGCGCCTCCGACGCCTTCACCCCGGACGGCCCGACCCTGGCCGACGACCCGCTGATGCTGTACTTCACCTCGGGGACGACGGCCCGCCCCAAACTGGTCGAGCACACCCACACCTCGTATCCGGTCGGGCATCTGGCCACCATGTACTGGATCGGCCTCCGGCCCGGCGATGTCCATCTGAACATCTCCTCGCCGGGCTGGGCCAAGCATGCCTGGTCGAACCTGTTCGCCCCCTGGAACGCGGAGGCGACCGTCTTCCTGCACAACTACACGCGTTTCGACGCGGCCCGGCTGATGTCCGAGATGGACCGTGCGGGCGTCACCACCTTCTGCGCCCCGCCGACGGTGTGGCGGATGCTCATCCAGGCCGACCTGACCCAGCTGCGCACCCCGCCCCGGGAGGCCGTCGCCGCCGGTGAGCCGCTGAATCCCGAGGTGATCGAACAGGTCCGCCGCGCCTGGGGCGTGACCATCCGGGACGGCTTCGGACAGACCGAGACCGCCGTCCAGGTCGCCAACACCCCTGGACAGCCCCTGAAGACCGGCTCCATGGGCCGCCCCAGCCCCGGTTACCGCGTCGAACTCCTCGACCCGGTCACCGGCGCACCCGGTGCCGACGAGGGCGAGATCGCCCTCGACCTGTCGGCGGAACCCGTCGGCCTGATGACCGGCTACCACGGCGACCCGGACCGCACGGCGGAGGCGATGGCGGGCGGCTACTACCGCACCGGGGACATCGGCGCGCGGGACGCCGACGGATACATCACCTACGTCGGACGCGCCGACGACGTGTTCAAGGCCTCCGACTACAAGATCTCCCCCTTCGAGCTGGAGAGCGCCCTGCTGGAACACGAGGCGGTCGCCGAGGCCGCCGTCGTGCCCGCCCCGGACGAGGTGCGCCTCGCCGTGCCGAAGGCGTACATCGTGCTGGCGGACGGCTGGGAGGCCGGACCCGACACCGCCAAGGTCCTGTTCGAGCACTCCCGCGAGGTGCTCGCCCCCTACAAGCGCATCCGCCGCCTGGAATTCGGTGACCTGCCCAAGACCGTCTCCGGCAAGATCCGCCGTGTCGAGCTGCGCGAAGCCACGGCCGCGGGCTCGGCGGGCGAGTACCGCGAGGAGGACTTCCGGTGACCGAACTGTCGTACACGCACGGGACGAGCGAGGTCCCGCTCCTCGGGGACACCATCGGCGCCAACCTGGACCGCGCCATCGCCGCGTATCCCGACCGCGAGGCACTCGTGGACGTTCCCTCGGGGCGGCGCTGGACCTACGCCGAGTTCGGGGCGGCGGTCGACGAGGTGGCGCGCGGACTGCTCGCCAAGGGCGTCACTAAGGGCGACCGGGTCGGCATCTGGGCGATCAACTGCCCCGAGTGGGTCCTCGTCCAGTACGCCACCGCCCGCATCGGCGCGATCATGGTGAACATCAACCCGGCTTACCGCGCGCACGAGTTGGAGTACGTGTTGAAGCAGGCCGGCATCTCGGTGCTGATCTCCTCACTCGCCCACAAGAGCAGCGACTACCGGGCGCTCGTGGAGCAAGTGCGCGGAAAGTGCCCGCAGTTGAGGGAGACCGTCTTCATCGGCGACCCGTCCTGGGAGGCGCTGACGGCGGCCGCGGCACAGGTGCCGTACGAACAACTTGCCGCTGTCGGAGCCGAGTTGAGCTGTGACGACCCGGTCAACATCCAGTACACCTCGGGCACGACCGGTTTCCCGAAGGGCGCCACGCTCTCCCACCACAACATCCTCAACAACGGCTACTGGGTGGGCCGCACGATCGGCTGCACGGAGCAGGACCGGGTCTGCCTGCCCGTGCCCTTCTACCACTGCTTCGGCATGGTGATGGGCAACCTGGCCGCCACCTCCCACGGAGCCTGCATCGTCATCCCGGCGCCCTCCTTCGATCCGAAGGCCACCCTGGAGGCCGTCCAACAGGAGCGCTGCACATCCCTGTACGGCGTCCCGACCATGTTCATCGCGGAGCTGAACCACCCCGACTTCGCGAGGTACGACCTGTCGTCGCTGCGCACCGGCATCATGGCGGGCTCGCCCTGCCCGGTGGAGGTGATGAAGAGGGTGGTCGCCGAGATGCACATGGAGGAGGTCTCCATCTGCTACGGCATGACCGAGACGTCCCCGGTCTCCACGCAGACCCGCAGGGACGACGACCTGGAGCACCGCACCACCACCGTTGGCCGCGTCCTCCCGCACATCGAGGTGAAGATCGTCGACCCGGCGACCGGCGTGACCCAACCGCGCGGCACCGCCGGTGAGTTGTGCACCCGCGGCTACAGCGTGATGCTCGGCTACTGGAACGAGCCCGAGAAGACCGCCGAGGCCATAGACCCCGGCCGCTGGATGCACACCGGGGACCTGGCGGTGATGCGCGAGGACGGGTACGTCGAGATCGTCGGCCGCATCAAGGACATGATCATCCGGGGCGGGGAGAACATCTACCCGCGCGAGATCGAGGAGTTCCTCTACGCCCACCCGAAGATCGCCGACATCCAGGTCGTGGGTGTGCCGCACGAGCGGTACGGCGAGGAGGTGCTCGCCTGCGTGATCCCCCGCGACCCGGCCGACCCGCTGACGCTGGAGGAGCTGCGGGATTTCTGCGAGGGGCAGTTGGCGCACTACAAGATCCCCAGCAGGCTGCGGATCCTCGACTCCTTCCCGATGACCGTCTCGGGGAAGGTGCGCAAGGTCGAGCTGCGGGAGACGTACGCGGCGGACTGAGCGTCCCCCCGGAGCTCGCCTGTCGTGCCGCTGGGGCGGCATGCGGTTGTCAGGCCCCCGTGGCGTGCAGTTCGTCGGCGGGGCCGTTGGCCGGTTGCGGCGGGCCCGTCGGGCCGAGTACGAACAGCGGTATGCCGAGGGTGTCGGCGCGGGTGCGGGCGTTCTCGGTGTAGCCGGCGAGCGAGAAGTACATGCACTCCGCGGATTCCGTCGTGGCAGTCAGCCAAAGGCACTCCACGTCCCGGAGGGTGGCCGGGCGCACCGACGGGTCGACCTGGGCGAGCAGGCCACGGGCGGCGAGCCCTATGCCGGACGGGGGCCGCTGGTCGGCCCGGCGGATGTCCCGGTGGCCGAGCCGGTGGAGGTGGAGGGCGGCGGCCGTGACGACGTCGAGAGCGGTGCGCAGGGCGACGGAGCGGTGGTCCGCGCCGGGTACCACCGGGATCCGCAGCACGGTCCCGCAGGGGCAGCCCAGTTCCGGACGGGGCCACTGGTTGCCGCGGCCGCAGGCCGGGCAGCGCACGGCGACCCATTCCTCGTCCCAGACGCGGTGGGTGACCACCGCCGGTGCCGTGAGCCGGTCCAGCGCGGGGCTGACGGGAGCGCCACAGGCGCAGGGGTAGGACGGCGCGGCGTAGACGTGCTCGCGCCGACAGGCCGGGCAGCGCACCGGCACGTTCTCGGGCATGGCCCACTCCAAGGCGTCGTAGCAGGGCAGCTGTCCCATCGTGCTCCTGTCGGGTCCGGTCTGTCCGTCTCTTGACGGCATTTGCGCAG
>NZ_JBQQCE010000472.1:0-7665 GCF_052245645.1 Streptomyces sp. KR55
CTCTGTCTGATCACCTGATCACCCGTGCCTCGTGCTCCGGTGCCGGGCGCAGGCGCTGGAGCAGTAAGTGGCAGCTTTGGGTCACTCTGCGGGAGCGAAGGCCCAGGTGGGGGCTGCCTGCCAGTGAGCCAAACCTGCCAATTGCCTGCTGGGGTGCGACAGGTGAGGAGTTCGGTGTCGGGGAGCTGTGCGTCGTGCGGGGAGACGATCGTGGCGATCAGGGACTGGAGGGGATACTCCGGGGTGCCGCCGGCCAGGGCGGCGAGTTCCGCCTTCCAGCCGGGGCCGTGTCGGCCACCAGGCGCAGTGACGTGCCGTTCGCGGGCGCCCAGTCCTCGGCTGTCTGGGCCTTGCACAGAGCCTCGAGAAGGGACTTCTCGTCGGGGCGGAGCGTCTCGGCGGGGCCGGACGCGGGGCCGTCCGCCATGTCCATACCGTGTCCGCACCCGTCTGACCTGCGGCGGGGAGCAGCTCGGCGAAACGGTTCAGGGTTGTGCTCCACCGTACGGCGAGCTCCTCCGCCGACTCCTGCTGGGGCCCCAGAAGCCCCGTACCACTCGTCGCATGGGACCGGCCTCGTTCACCAAGGGGCCTGAGCCGGGCTTCTCCGCCACCACCAGCGGTCGTCGGGTTCGGGTTCGGCTGCGTCGTCAGGGACGGTGTGGGCTCGGAAGGTGGCGTCCAGGGAGGACAGAGCGGCGCGGAGGGCCTCGGCGGAGGCCTGGTCCAGTTCTCGTGTCAGTCGGGCCAGGTCGTCGCGTTCCTCCAGGTCGCGTCGGTAGAGGTCCTGGCGGTAGCGGCCTGAGGGGGCCCAGTCGTTCGTCTCCAGGCGGCGGATCAGGCGTTCCCAGAGGTGCAGTGCGTAGTGGAGACGGCCCTCGGTACTCGCGGCCGGGCCCTTCGCACGGGTGGACATGAAGGCGTCGGTGACGGGTGTCGCGAGGGGGTGGCGGTCCAGGACTTCCGGGAGGGGACCGACGGATGCCTCGGGGAAGTGGGGTACCGGCTGTTCTGTCGCGTCCACCCTGTACGCCGACGCTTCCCCCTCCTCGGTGTCGATCGCTTCCAGGCGGCACCTGGTGGTGCATCCGTCCGGGGTGACGGCCCAGTACGCGCTGGGCAGGTCGATGTCCGAGGGGTAGAGGACGGGGGTGGCCGCTGCCGCGGCCAGGGCTCGGGCCAGTGCGGGTTCCGTGAGCGGAACAGTGGCGTTGTCGTCGGTCGAGATGTCCAGGGCGAGGGACAGGTCGCCGGGGGGAAGCCTGCTGTAGGTGCACAGGGCGGGCGCGTCCCAGTGGCGGTTCTCCTGGTCGTCATCGATATCCGCCACGTCGACCGCTTCCTCCGGGACCGTCAGGGCGGCGGCCAGGGCGTCGCGCAGGCGCGCCGGGGGCAGGTCCGCGACGGTGAAGAGGTTCGCGATCACTTGTACGTCCCGTCGTAGATCTGCCTCGCCTTCTCGACCTTCTCCGGATTGTTGACGAATTTGGGGTCGCGCTGCAATTGCTTCGATGCGCCGGTGTCGCCCTTGTTGCGGGCAATCTCCTTCAGGGCCGCGTACTCGATGCGGTCCAGTTGGACCAGGCCCGGGCCGGACTTGGGGAAGACCGTGCCGTTGGACTCGACCTCGTAGGTACGGCCGTTGATCTCGTAGGTGTTGCCGTCCGGGGAGAGGGTGGCGCGGCCGTTGGCGATGCCCTCGATGTCGGCGCGGACCTGGTCCTCGTTGCCCCGGAGGATCACGGTGTTGCGTTCCTTGACCTGACCACCGGACGCTCCGCTGATGGTGTGGCGCTTGTTGGGGAACTTGAGGAGCTTTCCGCGGGCCGGGCCGGCGATGTCGTCCCGTGCCTGCCATTCGGCGGCGGGCCGCTTCTTCCGCTCGGCCTCGTCCGCCGCCTTGTCCGCGTCGTCGGCCTGCTGGCGGGCCTCCTGCGCCTGCTGCTTGGCCTCCTCGTCGCAGCCGTCCTCGGCGAGGACGACGTAGCGGGCGTCGGCGGACGCCGCGGCGAGAACGGTGGTGCCTGTGCCGGGGCCACCGAAGGGGGTGCGCGATTCGCCGTACGGAGTCCTGCGGGGCGGTGCGGCGATCGTGCAGCCGGATTCGCGGGCCTTGCGCTCGGCCTCGTCGGCCGCCTCGTCGGCCTCCTTCGCCGCCTCCCGGGCGCCCCCGGCGTCGCCCGCTTTCGCTGCCTTCCTCGCGTCCTCGGCGGCGTCGGCGGCCTTGTCGGTGAGCTTGCCGAGTTTCCCGAGCTTGCCCAGCTTCTGGACGATCTTGGCCTCTCCGTAGCCGGGGATGAAGAGAGAGCCGACATTCCACAGGACGGTGGTGGCGGCGCGGGTCTTGTTGCCCTTGTTCCACTGGTCGCGGACCTCGTCCCCGATGAACATGTCGTCGAGGATCTTCCCGCCCGAATTCAGGGTGGCGCCGCCCCAGTCGGTGAGGGCGTCGAGGTAGTCGCCCTTCGCCCACTTGTCGCCGGCGTCCTTGGCGTCCTCGCTCCACTGGTCGGCAAGGACACCGCCGTAGTCCTTCAGGCCCTTCAGGGAGTCCAGCGGGTTGGTGACGGTGTCCCACATGTCGGTGAGGTCGCCCCATATGCCGTCGACGAACAAGCCCTCGCCGACCTGCTTGAGCTGATCCCCGGCACAACCGAAGAAGGCACCCACTCCGGAGAAGCAGCCGTCGTCGTCTTCACCGGCCTCTTCGCTCTTGCCTGCTTCTTCGTTGCTTGTGTCCTCTCCACCGTTGTTCTCCTGTTGGTCGTGTGGGGCGTCGTCGGCTGTGCCGCCTTCGGGTGCGGCGGGGTTCGGGTCTGTGCCGGTCGGCGGCTTGCCGTTCCCGTTGCCGTCCCCGTTCTGGTCTGCGTTCCTGTCCGCGTTGCCGTCCTCCGCTGTCACCTGGCTGTCGCCGCCCGCGGGGGCCGGGCAGGCCGTGCCGGTGACGCGGCAGATCTGGGACTGGATGCCGGTGAGAATCTGCGTGCCGAGTCCGCTGACGACGAGCGCGGTGGTGATCGCTGCGACGACCGCGATCAGGCCCGCGTATTCCACCGCCGTCTGCCCGTCGTCCCGGCGCCAGCGGATCATCCGGGCGAAGGAGAAGGGGCGGTGCGCCTCGCGGTCGCCGTCCGGGAGGCGGTACCACTCGCGGCTCTCGCGCCTGGTGAGGAAGCAGAGGATCAGGGCGGGGAGGAGGAGCTGGGTGGCGCCCCTTGCCGATCCGCTCGTGAGGTTGGACAGCGAGCCGAGAATCAGCCATGCCTGTACGGCGATCAGGGCGACCCAGGTTCCCCGTCCGCCGCCCTGCCGCGTACGGCGGGCCAGCCACCAGCCGAGGGTGCCGGGGGCGGCGGCGTAGGCGGTCAGGGCGAGTACGGCGCCGTCGACTGCGTCGTACGAGCTTGCCGTGAGCAGCAGGCCGAGCCCGCCGATGACCGTGACGGCGAAGAGAGTGTGCAGGAGGAACAGGGCCAGGGTGAGCGGCCTTGGCACGGCACGGCGTCCGGGTCCCGACGGACCCGACGGCCCTGCCGGGCTGGCTGCGGATATCCCGCCGGTCCCTCCCGCTCCCCCGACCGACGCCATACCCACTCCCCCTCAAGTCCCCGAGCGGAAGGCCGCGTTCGCTGCCGCCAACGTCTCGTGGCGAGCGTAGGGAGGGAGTGGCGGGGCGGCATGGGTCCGTGGGCCCAATGGGGAGCCCAAAGCGCGGGCAGTGATGAGCGCGAAGCTTCTACCGGCGGGCGGCGAAGGCGCAGGCTGGGAACCAGGGGGTGGCAGCCTCGCGCAATCGCGCCTCGCGCATTGATCGCGCCCTACTCCGCGCGTGTAGCTGCGCCGTGGGGGAGCAGCACGGTGTCGGGCGTTGGCCCTCGGCTCGCCTCATCCGGCCGTCACGATGACACTGTGGGACCGGACAACTGCGTAGGCCGGCATTCGGCCGCGCCTTAAGCCCACCCGGCGTGCATGCGAGGCGCGACCGCGCCCGGCAACTCCGGCCGCTCCGTAGCCGACGGAGGTGGCCGCTTGCCTCGGCCACCCGCCTTTCCGGGCTGCTCGCTTGCTTCTCACCCGTGCTGGAACGGACCGAGTCAAGGGGCGGCCGCAGGCCGATCGCCGTCAGGCGACGCGAAGCGCCCTTGAGGCGGGCCGCGGAAGCACGACACTGGCAAAGAAGCGGGCGGCCCCGACGGTCATGTCTACAGCAGGTGGTCGGCCTTGCCGGCCTTGATGTCCCGGATGAGGGTGCGGAGGGCGTTGAGGCTGTCGGTGAGGTAGTGCTCTTCCTGGCCGGCGACGGCGATGTAGGCGTTGCCTTCGGTGTCGGTGCCTATGCGGAAGCAGTTGTTGCCCTCGC
This sequence comes from Streptomyces sp. KR55, assembly GCF_052245645.1. Taxonomy (NCBI): domain Bacteria; kingdom Bacillati; phylum Actinomycetota; class Actinomycetes; order Kitasatosporales; family Streptomycetaceae; genus Streptomyces; species Streptomyces sp. KR55. The sequence goes on from NZ_JBQQCE010000472.1 coordinate 4,361, forward strand.
CGCAGAAGGGCTCTTCCCAGGTGATGTCTCTCATCGTGGGGCTCCTCAAAGGTGGGTGGCGATACTGCGGATGAAGTCGCGCGACTCGGCGGAGGAGAGCGAGGCTGCCTCCATCCAGTCCAAGTGAGCTCGGTACTTGTCGAGTTGGGACTGGCCGCGGGCGAACTCATGGCGTGCACCTGCCGTTTCGCGCCGGCAGCTGAGGTGTACGTATCGCTGCGCTACCGGGACAGCGCCCTGCGCGTGGTCCTCTACGACGATCACCCTCGCCACACCCACCCCCGCCTCGCCGCAGCCTGCGAATCCCGCCGCGCAGCCCTGCGGGTCCTGGCCTGCGTGGTCCGCGCCTGCAAGGGCGACTGGGGCTTCGGCGACGCGCGTGAACCGGGCGGCGGGAGGCGGATGTGGGCGGTGCTGCCGAGGGAGGGAGCGGGCGCGTATCTGAGGGGTGGTGAGAATTCATGGGAGCGAATGAGTGCTGACTCGACCGCAAGTCATGAGCCCTGAATCGAACTCCTCACTGAGGCAACGGTGGCGGCGAGGAGCTGCGTGGTGATCGATACCGATACGCGCTTCTGACCGTCTGCATGCTGGCGTTCGTACGAGTCGCCCTGCCGATGGCAGCGCGGAGGATCCAGGGCGAGACGCTTCTGCCTCTGCCGACCTGGGAATGGGACGTTGTCGCTCTCACCCGCTGCTGGTGCTGCTCCGACACCGGGTCCAACTCTGAGAGAGAGGGTCTTCCAACTGGACTCGCACCTGCGGTTCTTCAGCGGCGGCGACAGCCCCCGCACTGTCATGTGCAAGACTAATCCAAGCCCGTTCTGTCACAGCAGGAACACGTGAACCTCCTTGTGTCAGAGGGATCCGGAACGGCCTACGCCCGCACACTCGCAGGGGATCAGCCATCCCCGATTGCGCTATGTCAACTTCGAGAAAGAGGCGATCAGATGAGCCGACTTCGTACACTCGCCGCCGCTGGCATCACTGCAGCCCTGCTTGTCGGAGGAACCGCGACCACTGCCAACGCTGCCAGCACCGGCTGCTGGTCCAGCTGGGGTGTCGTCAAGACCACGGCGAACGTGAACTATCGCACCGGCCCCGGCACGTCGTACACGGTCAAGGGGATCCTCACCGAGGGCACAAGGGCCAATGCCAAGTGCTGGGAGAACGGCTACATGAAGGTCTACCCGACCACTGGCGCCTGGGCGGGCACGTCGGGGTGGGTTCACGGAGACTACCTGCTCAACATCTCCTGACGCCGGCGTGCCTTGGACGACCTGTCTGAGGCGGGCATGCTGCAGTTCGTAGATGACGTGGGGGCGCACTGTGGCAGACCGGTACGTCTCCGAGCAATACGACTGACCTGACCTCCACGGTCCCCCTTCCTGACATCTGATCACCTCAGCCTCGGTGAGGGTCGCACCAAGTGCCTGCCCCGCGGGAAGAACCAAAGGGGCGTCACCCCTAACGGATGACGCCCCTCATCGCGTCCCAGCGGTAGCGGCTGGTTGCGCTCGCCGCCGGCATCTGCTGCTACAAGCGGCCATATCGGGTGCCGCGTTCTGAGGGAGTAGCGGCACGAGGGTGAGCGCGAACCTTCCTACCTATCGTGCTGTCGGCGCACCATCTCGGTGATCCAGATGGGCGCGAAGGGAGACGTGCAGCCCGGGGGAGTCGGGTAGTCCTTGAGCACCTCCAGGCGCTCACCGATGTCGATCGCACGGGCGCGGTGCTCGGCGTGCTCGATCCCGATCTGGGCCAGGCAGTGGTTCATCGCCCACTGCAGGCGATCCGGGGCGTCCTTCATCTCCGCCTCGATGACGTCGAGCAGTGCTGCGAGGTCGAGGCCCTCGGGCTTCTTCGTCACGCGTTCGGTGGTCAGCGCCCAGCCGGCACTCGCGACCACCGGATCCGGATCGGCGGACCAGGCCAGGCGCAGCTCTTCGGAGTGCGGGTTCTTCTTCACCACGTAGTTGACGAGCCAGTCGTGCACCTTGGGTGTGCGCGCCTCACGCAACATGACGTCCAACTCGTCACGTTCGAACGCCTTCGGGCGGCAGATCAGGATCGCCAGCAGTCTCGCCGCGGTGTCATCCGTCTCCCAGAGCCGGCACGCGAGTTCCTGCTGCGTCTTCAGCCGCTTCGCGAGCGCGCGCAGCTTGCTGAGGTTCACACCGTGATCGTCACCGTGTTTCTCGTTCACCGCGCGTGTCTTCGGGTCCTCGAGCTCGGCCATCACCTCGGCGACCGTCGTCTCGGGCAGCGTCCTCTCGGCCACCTCAGCCTCCTGTCCATCACGTGCGAGATTCACCCTACTCCGACCACCTGACCCACCCGGTGCCTGTGGATTGGGCGTGGATTTGGGTCCTCGGGCCCATGTCCGCAGGTGGTCCCCTCCCTAGCCTCTGGCGGTGAGGCAGGGGCCTGAATGTGCCCCTGCTCGGCCTGAGTTGAGGAGGCGGGGGCATGGCCTCGATCGGGGGAGTGCCGGAGTTCGGGGGTGCGGGGCCGTCGGGGCGGGGTGGGCGGCGGGATATGCCCGGGCCGCTGTCGTCGGCTCTAGTTCTCGTCCATGTGCTGTTCGCGGTCACCGTCGTGGGCGGCCTCGGCCTCCTTCTCACGGCGGCCTCCGTGGACGCGGTCGATGATGGGCTGCTGGCGCACGTCGCGTACGCGGCCACTCCCGGCGTGCTCGGGTGGTGGCTGGCCCGGCGTACCTGGGCGGGCGGGAGGTGGGTCTGGGGCGGGCTGATCGCCGTACAGGCGTGGCTGGTTCTGGGCTCCTTGTCCAACCTCACCGACGGGTCGGCCCGGGGGTTCACCCAACTCCTGCTGCCTGTCCTGATCCTGTACTTCCTGACGCGGCCGGAGAGTCGCGACTGGTATCGCCTTCCCGCATCCGATCGGCCTGCCCGCCGTCCGTTCTCCCTGGCCCGGATGATCCGTTGGCGCCGGGACGAGGGCCAGACGGCGGTGGAGTACGCGGGACTTGTCGCGGTCGTCGTTGCCATCGTCGGGGCGCTCGTCGTCAGCGGGCTCGGTACGCAGATCCTCACCGGGATTCAGGCTCAGGTGTGCCGGGTGACCGGTACGGCGTGTCCGGCTCCGGAAGGGGGTGGTGATGTCACTGCCGGGGACGGAACCAACGGCAACGGCAACGGCAACGGCGACAGCGGCAGCGATGGCGGCAACGACGGCCCAGGCAGCGGCGGCGACGCCCCTCCCGCCGACGACGGCCCCACGTCCGACGACCCCTCCGCCGAGGATCCCGCCCCCGACAGTCCCAACGACCCCTCCGTAAC
>NZ_JBQQCE010000473.1:0-7660 GCF_052245645.1 Streptomyces sp. KR55
ATGCACGCCGCTCCCGGTGTCGGCCTCGCGGCGCCGCAGGTGGGCGTGCCCCTGCGGATTGCGGTGATCGAGGACCCTGCGCCGGTGCCGGAGGAGGTGCGGCTGGCGCGAGGGCGGGTGCCGCAGCCGTTCCGGGTGCTGGTGAATCCGTCGTACGAGCCCGTCGGCGCCGGGCGTACCGCGTTCTTCGAGGGCTGTCTGAGCGTGCCGGGCTGGCAGGCGGTGGTGGCCCGGCACGCTCAGGTGCGGCTGACGGGCGCGGACGAGCACGGCCGCGCGGTGGACGAGCTGTTCGAGGGCTGGCCCGCGCGGATCGTGCAGCACGAGACGGACCACCTGGACGGCGTGCTGTACCTCGACCGGGCCGAACTGCGCTCGCTGTCGTCGAACACGGCGGTGGCAGAGCGCTGGGCGCGGCCGACACCGGACGAGGCGGCGCGGGAGCTGGGTTTCGAACTCCCGGATTGAGCCCGGGGGTTCGGCGCACGCTCCCGCCACCGCAGCACGTCAGCTGTCCCGGTATCCCTCCAGCAGCCGCAGCCACACCTCGCTGACCGTCGGATACGACGGCACCGCATGCCAGAGCCTGCTCACCGGTACCTCCCCGGCGACCGCGATGCTCGCCGAGTGGATGAGTTCGCCGACGCCGGGGCCGACGAAGGTGACACCGCGGAGGATCTCGCGCTCCAGGTCGACCACCATCCGGGCGCGGCCGCGGTAGCCGTCGGCGTACAGGCCCGCTCCGGCGACCGAGGAGAACTCGACGTCGACGGCGCGGACGCGGTGGCCGGCCTGTTCCGCCTCCGCCAGCGAGAGTCCGACGGACGCGGCCTCCGGGTCGGTGAACACGACCTGCGGGACGGCGCCGTGGTCGGCGGTGGCGGTGTGTGCACCCCAGGGTTCGGATTCGAGGACGGACCCGCCGGAGGCGCGGGCGGCGATGGCTGCGCCCGCTATGCGGGCCTGGTACTTGCCCTGGTGGGTGAGGAGGGCCCGGTGGTTGACGTCGCCGACCGCGTACAGCCAGTCCGTGCCGGTCACCCGGAGGCTGTCGTCGACCGGCAGCCAGGAGCCGGGTTCCAGGCCGACGGCGTCGAGACCGATGTCGTCGGTGCGCGGGGCGCGGCCGGTGGCGAAGAGGATCTCGTCGGCCTCGAGGCGGTCGCCGCTGTCGGTGACGGCGACGACGGTGCCGTTCTCGCGGGTCACCGACGTGACGGAGGTGCCGGTGCGGACATCGGCGCCCGCCTCGGTGAGCGCCTCGGCGACGAGTTCGCCGGCGAACGGCTCCATGCGGGACAGCAGGCCCTTGCCGCGGACGAGGACGGTCACCTGGGAGCCGAGGGCCTGCCAGGCGGTGGCCATCTCGGTGGCGACGACACCTCCGCCGACGACGATCAGCCGGCCGGGGACGACCTGGGAGCTCGTCGCCTCCCGGCTGGTCCACGGTCCGACGTCCGCGAGGCCCGGCAGCCCGGGCAGCTGGGCGCGGCTGCCGGTGCAGACGGCGACGGCGTGCCGGGCGGTGAGGGTGTGCCGCACCCCGTCGGTGCCGGTCACCACGACCGTGCGCGGCCCGGCGAGCCGCCCGTGCCCGCGGTAGAGGTCGGCCCCGATGCCGTCGAGCCACCGGACCTGGCCGTCGTCCTTCCAGTGGGAGGTGTACTCGTCCCGGCGGGCGAGCACCGCGGGCGCGTCGAGGGGGCCCTGCACCGCCTGTCGCAGACCCGGGAGGCGGCGGGCGTCGGCGCGGGCGAGGACCGGGCGCAGCAGCGCCTTGCTGGGCATGCAGGCCCAGTACGAGCATTCGCCGCCGACGAGTTCGCCCTCCACGACCGCGGTGGACAGCCCGGCCGCGCGGGTGCGGTCGGCGACGTTCTCCCCCACGGGCCCGGCACCGAGCACCACGACGTCATAAGCGATGGATTCCGTTTCCGTCATGGGGTCAGTCTGGTGGGTGGTGTGGCGTGAGGCCACATGGGTACGCACGCCGGTACGTGCCCGCCGGGCGTACGGAATACGTCACGGTCCGGCCGTGTTGTGCCGACGGCTTTGCCCCCACCCCAGGAAGAGGGATTCACGCCATGAGCCACACCGTGGAGCTCACCAAGGAGAACTTCGACCAGACGGTCACGGACAACGAGTTCGTCCTGATCGATTTCTGGGCGTCCTGGTGCGGGCCGTGCCGGCAGTTCGCCCCGGTCTACGAGAAGGCGGCGGAGGACAACCCCGACCTGGTCTTCGGCAAGGTGGACACCGAGGCGCAGCCGGAACTGGCCGCAGCGTTCGGTATCCAGTCCATCCCGACGCTGATGATCGTCCGGGACCGGGTCGCGGTCTTCGCGCAGCCGGGTGCGCTTCCCGAGGCGGCCCTGACCGACGTCATCGGCCAGGCCCGCAAGCTCGACATGGACGAGGTCCGCAAGGCCGTGGCCGAGCAGCAGGCCCAGCAGGGCGGCGACCAGTAGGGCACACGCATCCCGTCGGCCATGCCTAGAACGGGTACTCCGGCACGTCACCGCGCACCGTCGTCCAGCGCACGTCGGTGAAGGCCTCCAGGTTGGCCTCGCCGCCGAAGCGGGCGCCGGTGCCGGACGCGGCGACCCCGCCGAAGGGCGCCACGGCCTCGTCGTTCACGGTCTGGTCGTTGATGTGGACGATGCCGGTCGGGATCCGCTCGGCCAGTTCGAGGCCGCGGGCCGCGTCGCGGGTGACGATACCGAGGGAGAGGCCGTATGGGCTGCGCCCGGCGAGGGCGGCCGCCTCCTCGGCGGTCCTGAAGGACCGCACGGGCGCGACCGGGCCGAACACCTCCTCCGTGTAGGCGGGGGTGTCGTCGTGGACGCCGGCGAGGACGGTCGGCCGGTAGAAGAGGCGCTCGTACGTGCCGCCCGCGGCCAGCCGGGCTCCGTCGGCGGTGCTCGACTCGACCAGGCCGTGCACCTTGGCCAGCTGGGTGGAGTCGATGACCGGGCCGAGGTGCACCTGCTCGCGGAGCGGATCGCCGACCGCGAGTGAGTCCGCCTTGGCGGCGAGGCGCTCGACATACTCCTCGTACAGCGACTGGTGCACCAGGTGGCGGCCGGTCGTCATGCAGATCTGGCCCTGGTGGAAGAACGAGCCCCATGCGGCCGTGGAGATCACCGTGTCGAGGTCGGCGTCGTCGAGCACGATGAGGGCGGAGTTGCCGCCCAGTTCCAGGTGGGCGCGCTTGAGGTGGCGTCCGGCGGCCTCGCCGACCGCCCGGCCCGCCTCGGTCGAGCCGGTGAAGGAGATGACCGGCACCCGCGGATCGGTGACCAGGGCCCGGCCCGTGTCCGGGCCGCCCGGCAGCACATGCAGCAGCCCCTCGGGCAGGCCCGCCTCGGCGAGGACCGCGGCGAGGGCGACTCCGCCGCACACGGCGGTGCGCGGATCCGGTTTCAGGACGACGGCGTTGCCGAGCGCGAGGGCCGGTGCGACGGAGCGGATGGCCAGGATCAGCGGCGCGTTGAACGGGGCGATCACGCCCACGACGCCCACCGGGACCCGCCGTGTGTACGACAGTCGGGGCGCCTCGCTGGGCAGGACCTGACCGGCCGGGCGGGAGGCGAGCGCGGCGGCCTCGTAGCACTCCTGGGCGGCGACGTGGAGTTCGAAGTCGGCCTTGCCGGGGATGGAGCCGGACTCGCGGACGATCCACTCGCGCAGTTCGTCGGCGTGCTCGGTGAACAGGTCACCGGCCCGGCGGAGCACTCCGGCGCGCACGAGGTACGGAAGGCGCCCCCACTCCCCCTGGGCGTCGTGGGCGGCCTCGGCAGCGGCTGAGACGTCCTGCGCGGTCGCGAGGGCGAGGGTGCCGAGCGGCTCGCCGGTGGCCGGCTCGATGACGGCGTACTCGGGTCCCGACAGGGTGCGGGACTGCCAGGTCCCGGGGTCGAGCAATGGCATGACGGCTCTCCGTTCGGTCACCGGCGCCCCCGTGCGGCTGAGCCCGCACCATGCTAGGCGCTCCGCTGGAAGTCCGGTACGCCACCCGCGGGTGCGTCGTGGCTGGTCGCGCCCACGGCGGAGCCGCATATCGACACAGCCCCGCGCCCCTTTCGGGCACTGCCGACCACAACCGACTTCGCCGAGCCCGCTTGGTCACCCCGTACGGGGCATGCCTGGCCGTACGCGCCCGTCAGCTAGAGTCGCGGTGCACCACCGCGGCCCCCAGTACCTCGCGGTGTTCGGGCTCGGCGCCCGGGTTGCGTAACGCGTGGTCGACCGGCTCGGCGAGTTCCCTGCCGGACGGCAGCTCGATGTGGACCGTGCTCAGCCGGGGCCGCAGCAGCCGGCCGAGCATCAGGTCGTCGGCGCCGATCACCGCCGTGTCCTCGGGGATGCACACGCCCTCGTCCTGCAGGGCGCGCATCAGCAGCATCGCGTATTCGTCGTTGTAGGCGAAGACCGCGTCGAGGCCCAGGGTGTGCCAGCGCGCGGCGAGGCGGGCGGCGGCCTCCTCCTCGTGGGCGAGGGGCAGCTCGGTCAGGACGGCGTCCGTGCCGTGCAGGGCCCGGCGTGCTCCGTCGAGGCGGGGCCTCGAGTAGATCTCGAGGCCGGGCTCCTCGGGGACGACGACGCCGATGCGGCGCCGGCCGCCGGCGTACAGATGAGCGGCGGCGACCTGGCCGACGGCGGCGTGGTCCATGAGCAGGGCGTGTGCGCCCTCGACGGCCTCGGGGCCGAGGGTCACCACGGCGCGAGCGCCGGAGCGCTTGAGTACCGCCACGCCCTGTGGACCGAGGCTCGAGCCGGGTACCAGGACGGCGACCGGCCGCAGCTCGGCCCAGGCGCGGGCGGCTTCGTCACCGTGCAGGCCCAGGGTGCCGTGCTGGACGACCGTGTAGTCGAGCCGGCTGAGGGCCCACTGGAGTTCGTTGATGAACTGGCTGTACAGCGGGCCGACGGGGATGGTCGGGGACGGCATGAGGACCATCCGACTGTGCCCGGCGCGCAGACTGCGGGCCGCCGCGTGCGGTACGTATCCGAGTTCCTTCGCGGCCGCGTGCACGCGGCGGCGCGTGGGCTCGCTGATCCGCACAGCGCTGGTGTTGTTCAGGACGTAGGAGACGGTCGCGCGCGAGACGCCGGCCAGCCGGGCCACGTCGGCGCTCGTGGGCACGGAGCGCTGGGCGGGCAGCGCGGACGCGGGAGTGTTCGGTATCTGCACCATTGCGTACGCATCTTGGCAGAGGCGGCAGCCGGGGCCACGGGCGGGGGGACGTCGTCCCTCGTTGAACGAACTTGCTCGCCTCAGCCGGGCGGTTCGGTCCGCGTCACCCGGGCGACCAGATCGATCCACCCGGCCTCGAGCCGCTCCAGCGGCATCCCGCACTGCTTCGTCAGGTGATGGATCACCGCGGGATCGAGATATCCCATGAGGGTCTGCGCGAGCAGTTCGCAGTCCGCGTCCGGGACCGCCTGCCGCAGCAGCAGGACGACGTGCCCGTGCAGCAGACGCCGCGCCGGGTGGGTGAACCGGCGGTCGGGGCCGCTTTCGGCCGCGAGCTGGAGGTCCAGCTCTTCCACCGCCCGGCGCAGCGCGGCGCAGCCGAATGCGCGCAGCCGCTCGACCGGCGACGCGCCGGGCCCCAGAGGCGGGGGCCCGCTGAGGAACGCGGCCTGGAACTTCTTCTCGGAGTGGTCGAGCAGTGCCGTGAGCAGGCCGACGCGGTCCCCGAAGCGGCGGAAGACCGTCCCCTTGCCCACCGCGGCGGCCGCGGCCACCGCCTCCATCGTCACCGCGGATGCGCCGTGCTCGGCGACCAGCCGGCCGGCCGCCTCCAGCAGCCGTGCGCGGTTGCGCGCCGCGTCGGCCCGCAGGCACGGCTCCTCTTCGGGCGTGCCGAGTTCGAGCAACTCCGGTGCGTCGATGGGTTCCTGCTGCTCCGGGATGGGCGGGAGGGAGGCGGACATGAAGACAGAGTAAAGCACCGGGAAGAAACTGGACCACGGTCCGGTTATGGTGCTACAAAAGCAACCGGACCTCGGTCCGGATATCTCAGTCGCGATTCACCTCGGGAGTTCCCCATGTCCGTACGCATCCTCGCGCTCGTCGGCAGCCTCCGCGCCGGTTCGCACAACCGCCAGCTCGCCGAGGCGGCCGTCAAGGTCGCTCCCGAGGGCGCCGACGTCCAGCTCTTCGAGGGCCTGGCCGACATCCCCTTCTACAACGAGGACATCGACGTCGAGGGCAGCGTCCCGGCGTCCGCCGCCCGCCTGCGCGAGGCCGCGGCCACCGCCGATGCGCTGCTGCTCTTCACCCCCGAGTACAACGGCACCATCCCGGCCGTCCTGAAGAACGCCATCGACTGGCTGTCCCGCCCGTACGGCGCCGGCGCGATCACCGGTAAGCCGGTCGCCGTGGTCGGCACCGCCTTCGGCCAGTACGGCGGTGTCTGGGCGCAGGACGAGACCCGCAAGGCCGTGGGCATCGCCGGCGGCAAGGTGCTGGAGGACGTCAAGCTCTCCATCCCCGGTTCCGTGACCCGCTTCGCCGAGACCCACCCGGCCGACGACTCCGAGGTCGCCGCCCAGCTCACCGAGGTCATCGCCCGGGTGCACGGCCACGGCAGCGAGCAGGCCGCGGCCTGACCCGCCGAGGGGGCCGGAAACCGGCCCCCTCGCCGTCCCACCCCGTCGGCCGGCCGCTCGCCCAGGCCGTCCGACGAGGCCCGGCGACGCGGCAGGGGACACTCGCCGGCTTCCGGGAAGACGAAAAACGTTCAACCGTACGACGCCCTGACAACATCTCTGCCAGGGTGGGCGGATGCAGACCCTTTACCGACGACTGCTCAGGTTGATGCCCCGGCTGGGGCTACAGGTGACCGACCTCGGACCGGGGACCGCGGTGGTGTCCCGGCGCGGACGGCGGGCCCGGATCCCGCTCGGCCCGGGGGCGGATCTGCTGGTCAGGGATGACGGCCGGTACTCGGTGTCGGACGCCGGCAAGGACACCTGGCTCGTGCTGGGCGGCAAGGCCCGTACGGCAGCCGGTCCCACCCCGGAATGGACCGGCATCCCCCTGGGCGACACCGGCGCGCGACTCCTTCTCGACCGGCGGGCCGACGCGGACGAGCGCAGGATCCAGCTGGCGGCGGCCGAGTACCTGTGCGCCCAGCACGTGGCCGCAATGCTCGAACTGTACGGCGTGAACTGCGTCTTCGACGTCGGCGCCAACACCGGACAGTACGCCCGCCGCCTGCGCCGGCTCGGCTACACCGGGCGCATCGTCTCCTTCGAGCCCACCGCGGACGCCTTCGCCCGGCTCAGCAAGGCCGCCCGGGACGACCCCGACTGGCAGGTCCACCACTGCGGTCTCGGCCGCGAGGACACCGTCACGTCCATCCACACCGGCTGGAAGACCATGAACTCGCTGCTTCCGCCCAGCGACTACGGCCGCGACCGCTACCGCCGGTTCGCCACGACCCGTACGGAAGAGATCGAGATCCGGCGGCTGGACGGCGTGATGGAGCAGGCCCTCTCCGGCATCGAGGAGCCGCGCCCCTATCTGAAGATGGACACCCAGGGCTACGACCTGGAGGTCTTCGCCGGTGCGGGCGCCCGCATCGCCGACTTCGTGGGCCTGCAGTCGGAGGTCGCCGTGCTGCGGCTGTACGAGGGCAGCCCGCCGATG
>NZ_JBQQCE010000474.1:0-7655 GCF_052245645.1 Streptomyces sp. KR55
GCTCGCTGCCCGGCCAGGCGTGGTGCAGCCGCCAGACGATGCCGAGCAGGTTGCCGAAGTCGAGGGCGCCCTGGACGAGGGTGCCGGGGATGCCCTTCAGCAGGTGGGCGTCGTGCAGGACGACATCGTCGTCGACGCCCTCGCCCAGCAGGTGGTCCTTGCCCCAGTAGTGCGTCACCGTGCGGGCGAAGCCCATGCGGAACGCCGGGTCCTCGTAGCGTTCCACGGATCGCGGCGGGGCTGGGATGATCGCCGTCTCCCAGTCGGTCCAGGCACGCGCCGCCCGCTCCCGCACCGCCGGATCGGGGGACTCCAGCAGCCGGTTGTACGCGGCAGCGAGGTTTCCGTCGCGTTCGGCCACGGGCAGTTCGCCCACGAAGCGTTCGAAGGCCTCCGGGAAGATCCTGCCAAGCCCCCTGGTCATCAACGCCACTTCGGCGTTCGAACCGGTCGCGACACCGGTCAGCACCAGCTCGGACACCGCACCGGGGTGCGTCTGCGCGTACCGCAGCCCGAGCACCGACCCCCACGACACGCCCCACACCAGCCACCGTTCGATCCCGAGGTGGCGCCGCAGCAGCTCCAGGTCGGCGATGATGTGCGGCGTCGTATTGACGCTCATGTCGGTGTCGTACGCGCTCGCCGACGGCGTCGAACGCCCGCAGCCGCGCTGGTCGAGCAGCACGATGCGGTATGCGGCCGGGTCGAAGTAGCGCCGGAAGCTCGGGGAACAGCCGGAGCCGGGCCCGCCGTGCAGCATCACCGCGGGCTTGCCGTGCGGGTTGCCGCAGGTCTCCCAGTAGATGCGGTTGCCGTCACCGACGTCGAGCATGCCGTGGTCGTACGGTTCGATCTCCGGATAGAGGCCCATCGGGGCACCGTAACGTCGCCACGGCGGCCGTGTCCCGTCAATTTCGCGCCGCCAGGCCCGCCGTACGCGCCGCTCCGCGCAGCACGTCCCGCAGCATCTGAGGGGTGAGGCGGCCGGTGAAGGTGTTGCGCTGGCTGACGTGGAAGCAGCCGAAGAGGTCCAGTCCGTCGAGGGTCACCCGCGCGCCGTGCGCGAAGGCCGGCCGGGGCCGCGGCACCGTCCAGCCCGCCTCCGCGAACGCCTGGAACGCGGCCTGCCAGCCGAAGGCGCCGAGCACGACCACCGCCCGCAGGGTGGGGCGCAGCAGGTGCAGTTCCTGTACGAGCCAGGGGCGGCAGGTGTCCCGTTCCTCGGGGGTGGGTCGGTTGGCGGGCGGGGCGCAGTGGACGGGCGCGGTGACGCGTACGCCGTACAGCTCCAGGCCGTCGTCGGCGGTGCGGGAGGTGGGCTGTGAGGCCAGACCCACGTCGTACAACGCCTCGTACAGCACGTCCCCGGACCGGTCGCCGGTGAACATCCGGCCGGTACGGTTGCCGCCGTGCGCGGCCGGGGCCAGGCCGACGATCAGCAGCCGGGCGTCCGGCGGGCCGAAGCCCGGGACGGGCCGCCCCCAGTACGTCCAGCCGGCGAAGGCGGCGCGCTTGGTACGGGCCACCTCCTCACGCCAGGCAACCAGCCGCGGACACGCCCGGCAGCCCGCGATCCGCTGGTCGAGGGCGGAGAGGCTGCCGGCGTCCATGGATCCACCGTAGATCCGGCTGCGCCGGGCGGTCAGCCCAGCTTGCGGCAGTACAACGCATCCGGCGTCCGCGCCGAGCCCACCCGGCCCGTGTACGCGATCCCGGCCGCATACTCGTCGTCCGCGCACTGCCCCTTGTAGTGGCCCTGCGCGAAGTCCCCGCCCTTGGGGGCCGAGCCCCTGTTGTCGCCCCGGTCGAACCAGACCGTACGGCCGATCGTGCCGAGCCTGCCGGACGGTGCGGCCGCGCACAGGGCGGCGGAAACGGCGGCTCCGCGGACGCTGTAGCCGGTCAGGAAGTGACCGTCCGCGCACTGGAGCTTGGTGTACCCCGACGCCCAGTCCTGGCCCGGCCTGACATGCCGCTCGTCGACGACCACCTCGTGTCCGCCGGCCGGGTCCCACAGAGGGCCGGCGGACACGTCGGAGCACAGGCCGCGGTTGCCGGTGTGGCTGAGGCCGAGGAGGCGCTGTCCGTCGGGGCAGACGGCCTTGCGGGCACCGGAGTCCCAGTCGGGCAGCGCCCTCATCCGCCGCGACTGGACGACGTCGCCGTGGTCGGGGGCGAGCATCGACCACTCCGTCACGGGGGCGACGCGACCGGTGCGGCCCTGGGCGCCGATGAGCCGGGTCCAGGCGGCGGCCCGCCAGTCGTCACCGTCGTACAGGCCCATGCGGTTGCCTGCGGAGTCCCAGTGCAGCAGGGCCCAGCCGTTGCCCTTGCGGTCGTCGTGCCAGCCGACGAGCGGCCAGTACGCGAAGTCGGCGTCGGTACGGATCAGATGATCGACGAAGTTCTCGAACCAGGCGCGCTGCTTGACGCCGGTCTCGTCCCGGCCTCCGATGCCGAACTCGCTGATCCAGACGGGGGCGGTGAAGTGCTGGTCCTGTTCGGCGGTCACGAAGAAGGCCTGGCGGTTCAGTACGTCGATCAGTTCGGCCGGGCTCAGGTCGCGGTAGCGGGGGTCGCTGGTCTCGCCCGTTCCGGTGGCTCCGCTGTGGTTCGGGCCGGTGTAGTCGTAGAAGTGGGCGGAGTACACGAGCTTGCCGGAGTCGACGAGGGTGTGCGAGAGGCGGCGTACGGGCTCCAGGGTGGGGCGTTCGTGCGCGAAGCCGTCGACGGGGATGCCCGTCCAGTTGATGCCCTCGACGATGATCAGAAGGTCGGGATTCGCCTCCGTCAGGATGCGGTCGCCGACGCTCTGCGAGGCGGCGAACCAGTCGTGGTTGTCGCCGAGCCCCCAGTTGGGGTCGTCCCAGACGTTGCGGCGCACCTCGTTGTAGAGGTCGGCGCCGACGACGCGCTGGTTGTCCTTGTAGCGGCGGGCCATGAACAGCCAGTCGTTCTCCCAGGTCCCGGTGGACTGGCTCGCGTTCCAGCGCTCGTTGCCGTCGACTCCGCAGCACCAGCGGGTGGTGTTGGTGTGGTTGTTGAGGATCACCGCGAGTCCGGCGGCGGTGAGCTCACGGACCACGACGTCGTACACCTCGAGCGGGGTCTTGCCACGCAGGGAGAGGTTGGCGGCGACGGAACCGTCGGTGACAGGACGGCTGTCGTGGATCATCTCGTTGGAGAAGGGCAGCCGGATGCTGTTGATCCCCAGTTCCAGGAAGCCGGCAATGATCTCGGCCATGGGGGCGCGGTCCAGGCCGAGCGGCATCCGGCCGGAGTTCTCGCCGGCGTGGTGGTTGGCGTCCTCGTCCGCGCTTCCCGAACCGTTCCAGGTCCCGCTTGCTCCGTGCCAGTTGCCTGAGCGCAGCTTGAACCGCTCTCCGTCGGCGTCGACGATCCAGCGGCCACGGGTGCTGAGCGGGGGCGTCCAGTCCGACGCGGCCGTGACGGACGCGGATTCGGCGGCGGCAGCGGGCTCCCGGACGACCCGGGGTCCCTGCGGGACCGCGGGCTCTTGCGCGACCGCGGGGGTGGGCGCCATGAGGAGCACGGCGGTCAGTGTGGCTCTCACGAAGGATCCGCGCACGGTCACCATCCGAGGACGATGTTGTCATGGCGGCGTCATCATGAGGGATGCAGGGCCATTGGTCCAGACGTACTCGTTACTCGTTGACCGGCCACGAAAGGCGTTCGGACGCAACCGAACCCGGGGACTAAGGTCGAAGCATGGCTTCGGAGCGCACCGGCAAGGACAGAAACGGCAGCAATGGCCGGAAGGGACGGAGGAACGGCAGGGACGCCGCCATCACCTCCGCCGAACGTGCCTCCGATGTGCCTCGTACCGTCGCGGCCGACGCTCGGGAAGACACAGACATCCGCGTGAAGGCCGTCGACCCGACGGCTACGGATCCGACGGCCGGCGCGGACCGGCAAGCTGTGGAACCGACGGCCGTGGATGCGAAGGCCGTGGATCCGAAGATTGCCGCCTCTGTGGCAGCCGCCGAGGCGGCCGGGCCGGCGAACGGCGAAACCGTCCGCATCGACAGCTGGATCTGGTCCGTGCGGCTGGTGAAGACCCGTTCCCAGGGCGCCACGGCCTGCCGCGGTGGTCATGTGCGCGTGAACGGCGAGCGTGTCAAGCCCGCGCATTCCGTCCGCGTCGGCGACGAGGTGCGCCTGCGGCACGAGGGCCGGGAGCGGGTCGTCGTCGTCAAGCGCCTGATCCGCAAGCGGGTCGGCGCCCCGGTGGCCGTCCAGTGCTACGTCGACAACAGCCCGCCGCCCCCGCCCCGCGAGGTCATCGCTCCGGCCGGCATCCGCGACCGAGGCACCGGCCGACCGACCAAACGGGACCGCCGCGAACTGGAACGCCTACGGGCCCTGCGCGGCCTCGGCGGTCCGGGCGGCCTGGGAGGCCGTCCCGGCGGACAATGACCGAGGACACGCGGCGGACCGGAGGGGTGAGACGTAGGCCCAACGCGAGGGCCCGACGCGAACCGGAACTCAGGGCAGACTGAGCAGCGCTGCGTTCCGGTGGTCCGGAGAGCACTCGCCCGCACGCCGACTGCAGGCACCGGACACCACTGCCACCGCGGGGTCGACCGTCACCTCACCGCCGGCACCCGCCACCACAGGGCCGATCAACACCACGCGACCGACCCCGCCCCCAGACGCCACTCACCCCCGTCGAAGCAGCACCCGCAGCAACTCCCCGTTCTGTCGCCGCCGTGCCCAGGCGATCAGAGTGAGCGGCACGAGCAGGATCAGGGGTGTCGCCGCATGCTCGCCGTCGAAGACGGTGAGCTGGACGATGAACGCGCCCACCATCAGCCCGCTCAGCCCGATCGCCGCAACGGACTGCAGCAGGGGCAGCAACAGGCCGACCGCACCGGCCAGTTCGAGTGCACCGACGGCGTACATCCCGGCACTGCCCCAGCCCATGTCGTCGAAGATCTCGGCGGCCGAAGAGTGGCCGATCAGCTTGGGGAGGGCGCTCGCGGTCGCGAAAAAGAGCGCGAGCACGACCTGGAGGGAACGCAGAGCGATACGGGCGCGACGCCCCCGCGCGGTCTCGGACTCCGCGACAACGATGCCGGACGAGGCGACGGAGGCTGCGGAAGCGGTGGACTCGGACATGAGGGTCTCCTGGGTGAAGCGGTCCGTGATGCTGTCAGCTGGGTAGACCCGCCCGCGCTCCGGAACTCATCGCAGTCCGACGGGAAATCCCTCCCATGCCCTCCCTGCAGCCGCCCCGGCCATCAGTCCGCCGCGACCGCCCTCACCCATATCCGGTCCTCCGTCAGATACTCGTCCACCCTGAGCCCCGCCTCCGCCAGCGCCTCCTCGAACCCCTCCTTCGTCAGCGGCCGGGCACGGAACGTCTGGGTCCATGTCGCGTCCGGGAACTCGTACTCCGCGCGGACCGAGTTCGTGCCGTCCCCGAGCGGTTCCGACGACACAATCCGCAGGGTGAAGCCGGAGGCATCGACCCGCTCGCGCGGTACGTTCGTGTGGTAGTCCTCGCCCTCCCGCTGGATCAGCACGCAGCCGCCGTCCGCCAGGTGGCGGACGCACGTCCGCAGCAGGCCGTGCCGCACCTCCACGTCCCCCGTGTGCACCAGGAACGATGCGAGCAGGACCGCGTCGAACCTCTCGCCCAGGTCTAGTTCCTCGATCGGGCTGCATACCGTGCGGGCACCGCGGACGCGTTCGAGCATGTCGGGGGACTCGTCCACAGCGGTGATCGAGTAGCCGCGCTCCAGCAGCGGGTGCGTCATGCGGCCCACTCCGCAGCCGAGTTCCAGGATGCGCGCGCCCGCGGGCACGGCCGCGGCGATGATCTCCGGCTCGGTGCCGACGGGCAGCCGTGAGTAGAGCTCGACTGCGCAGCCGTCCGGGGTGATGGCTCCGGGACCCGTCCCGTGGTGTCCTTCTCGCATTTTCAGCTCCATGCCCGTCCAACGGACCGCATCCGCACGCCCGTTCCCGCCCACCCCGGGTTCACCCGTTCGAGTGGCGAAGGCGGCGAAGGCGGAGCACAGGCGCCGGTGTCGCATCGCAGCCTCGGTCAGTTCGCCGGCGTCCGCGACGCATGAGGTGCCTTTGCCTGGCCTCCGCCTTTGGAGAACGTCCGCATCAAAGAGTACGTTTCAAGGAGGAGTGGTGATCCGATGCGTACGGGCAGTGAGCCGGTGACAGCGCGCAGTGCACTGCGTATGCGCTTCTGGCTGAGCGTGTGGGGGCTGCTCTGGGCGATCTTCGGGACGGTCGCGTTCACTCTGGCCGGGCGGCCGGGGTGGGCGATCGCCTGCGGTGTGTTCTGGCTGGTGGTCACCATCGACCTCGCCGTGATCCTCAGGCACATCCGGCAGGGCCCGCACTACCAGCCGGGCCCGGACGTCCCGCCGTACCGGCCGCCGGACGACCGCGCCCCGTAGCGCCTGCTCAGCGGGGCCACCGCGCTCTCACCCGTCGAAGCGGGCCGCCTTCAGATACTGCGGCTTCGGGTCCAGCGCGGCCGCCAGGCGGAAGTGGCGCTTGGCCTGCTCGGGCCGCCCCTGGCGTTCGTACGTCCGGGCGAGCGCGAAGTGGGCGAACGCGTTGTCCGGCTCACGCTCCAGGACGATGGTGAACTCCAGCTCCGCCGGCCGCAGCTGCGCGGCCGCGAAGAAGGCACGCGCACGCAGCAGCCGGGCCGCGGTGTTCTCCGGGTGCGCGGCGATGACTCCGTCGAGCAGCTTCACCGCGCCCCGCGGGTCCCGTGCGGCGAGCAGGTGCTCGGCGGCTCGGAAATCTATGACATGCGTCTCCGGAGTACGTCCGGTCGATCCGCTGGTGTCGGGCACGGCAGAGTCCTTCCCTTACTGACCGGATTCAACGCCCGGCCGTGGGGCCGCTATTCCTGGGGCGGCTCCTGGGACGTCTGCGCCCTCCGGACGAGATCGGCCCATACGTCCTTCACGCGCCGCTGAAGCTCATCCAGTGGTACGTCGTTGTCGATGACGATGTCCGCGATCTTCAGACGCTGCTTGCGCGTCGCCTGGGCTGCCATACGCGCGCGTGCGTCCTCCTCGGTCATGCCCCGCAGCCGTACGAGACGGTCGAGCTGGGTCTCGGGGCTCGCGTCGACGACGACCACGAGGTCGTACAGCGGCGCCAGGCCGTTCTCGGTGAGCAGCGGGACGTCATGGATGACGACGGCGTCCTCGGCGGCCGCCGCCTCCAGCTCGCGGGAGCGGGCCCCCACCAAGGGGTGCACGATCGAGTTCAGGACGGCGAGCTTGTCCGGGTCGGCGAAGACGATGGAGCCCAGCTTGGGCCGGTCCAGGCTGCCGTCCTCGGCGAGCACGTCCTCCCCGAAGGCCTCGACGACCGCGGCGAGACCGGGCGTGCCCGGCGCGACCACCTCGCGCGCGATGCGGTCCGCGTCGATCAGCACGGCCCCGCACTCGACGAGCAGCCGCGACACCTCACTCTTGCCGGCGCCGATCCCACCGGTCAGGCCCACCTTCAACATGACCGGAAGCCTAATCCGAAAATCGATGCGTCAGCGGGCAGGCGGCAGCACCCGGCCGAGCGGTAGCGAGGTCGGGTGTGGATCGTGTGGGATCAGGCTGCGGCGGGTTCGAGGCTGACCTTGTAACCGAGCGCTT
>NZ_JBQQCE010000475.1:0-7631 GCF_052245645.1 Streptomyces sp. KR55
GCCGGGCCATGTCCGAACGCAGCCTCGGCCCCACCTGCAACGCCACCGGCGACGACGGCGCCCGGGCCCTGGCCGCCGCCCTGCCCGGCAGCCCGCTGCGCCGCCTCGAACTGCGCCACACCGGCATTACCGGCCGCGGTGCGAAGAGCCTGCTCGCCGCGCTGCCCGAGCGGCACCACCTCGAGTACGTGGGCCTCGGACCCGGCCTGCCCCGTCGCGTCAAGCGGTCCTTCGCCGAGCGGCTGCGCCCCGCCCGGCCGACCCACCCCGACCTGCGTGCGATCGGCAGCGTGTACCGATGAGCCGGCGTCCGCTGCCACCCGCGGCCCTGTCGCCCGAGGACGCCTCCGCCTGGGCCCGCATCCGCCGCTACGCCGTCCCCGGCTGGATGATCGAACGCGCCACGGAAGCACGCCTGGCAGGTGACTGGCGGGCCGCCTGTGCCGCGGCCGCGGTGGACGTCCCGGACGACCTCGACCCGGAGCGGATCGCCGACCGGTACGGCCCCGACGTGGCAGCCCGGGTGACCGACGACCTGCGCCACCTGGCACCGGACCTGCTGCGCTGGCACCTGCCGCGCACGCTCAGCGGCCACACCACGCTCACCCCCGGCCGGCGGGTCGTCCTTTCCGCATACGGGAGCTCCGGCCCCGTCCTGTCGCTGACGAACTCCCCGATGCTGGAAGGACCGCAGCGGCTCCGACTGCACTTGGGTCCCGTCATCGCGCCCGCGCGCGACCGGCTCCACGGCCTGACGTACGTCACCGAGGACTGGACCGCCGCCCGCCGCTTCTGGGACGTCCGCCGCACCGGCGAACTGCGCCACAGCGCGGGCCCCGCCGACTCCGGCCGTCTGCCGTTCCTCCACCCGGACGGCACCCCGCTCGCCGCCGAGGAGCTGCCCGCCGAGGACCCGGGGACCGCCGACCCGGCCGCCCGCGCCGAATGGGTCGCCGTCCTGCAGGCCCGTGGCGCCCACATCGAGGCGTACGCCGCCGCCGGACTCGACCTCGACCTCACCCCTCCACCGCAGGGCCCGCGCTCCTACCGGCAGCTCGACGTCGCCCAGCTCATCACGTACTTCGCACCCGACCTCACCCGCATCGCCCCCGAGGTCCGTCTGCTGGAGCGCGCCGGACGCGGCACGTGTTTCCGTATCCCCGTCGACTGGCGCGGCTGCCTTCGGGTCACCCTCGCGGCCGCCGACGGGGCCCCGGCCCAGGTCGTCGGCAGGGACCGCGGCCAGGAGGAGGACGTCCCCCGCCTGCCCTCGTACGCCTGGCAGCGACTGCCCGACATCGGCCTGCTGCGCGCCGGCCGGATCCGGCCCGAGGACCTGCACCCGCTGGTCGCCGCCGCGCTGTTCCCGCAGGCCGGACCCGCTGCCGGCCCGCCCGGCCCGACGACGCCCGCGCCGGTCCGCGTCCGCTGCGGCGGCGTATGGCACGAGGTCGTGTCCAGGAACGGCGTGCTCGACATCCCGCACACCGAGCAGGAGCGGCAGCGCGAACTCGCCCTGCGCGCCTTCGGCGGCTCCGTGTCCGGCTGCTTCGCCACCCAGCACGCCTGGACCAGTGGCGAGGGACGGCTGCCGCGCGCCCTGCGGGACCAGCGGCGCGAGCTGTTCCAGCATGTCCAGCACGGGGACACCCCCGCCGTGCTGGCGCTGCTCGACGCCGGAACGGACCCGCACGTCCACGACCGCAGAGGGCGCGGCCTGCTGCACGTCCTGCATCTGCTCGACCACCGGGAGCTGCTGCCGCGCCTGCTCGCCGCCGGGCTCGACCTGGAGGCGCAGGACAAGGCGCACCGCACCCCGCTCCAGAGCGCCGTCCACTACGGAGGGTCCGCCGCCCTGGTCAGGGACCTCCTCGACGCCGGCGCCAGGATCGACGTGATCGACGAGATGGAGCTCTCCCTCGCCCAGGTGATCCGCCGTTACGAACGGACCGACCTGATGTTCCTGCGCCGCCGCGTGCTGCAGGAGCACCCTGGCATCGGCTCCGAGTGGTGGGACGAATACATGAGCGAGCAGGACTCCGAGCCCGACTGGGACGAGGACGAAGAGCTGCCCGCACAGGACGAGGACATCCACGCATGACCGGTTCCCTTCCCGTTCCCGCCGCTCTCGCGGCGGCCGACGCCCTCAACGCCCGCATACGCGTCACGCGCACCGAACCGGCCGGCAACCCCCAACTGGAGGCCCTCGCCCTGGCCGTGACGGCGAATCAGCCCGTTCTGCTGTGGGGCGAGCCCGGCATAGGCAAGTCGGCCGGCATGGAACAGCTCGCTGCCGCCCTCGGCGTGCACCTGGAGACGGTTGTCGCCAGCGTCCACGAGCCGTCCGACTTCGCCGGGCTGCCGATCGTCGGCGAAGACCCGGCGGCCTCGGGCGTGCCGATGGCCCCGCCGGACTGGGCCGTCCGGCTCGCGCGCACCGGGCACGGGCTGCTGTTCTTCGACGAGCTGTCCTCGGCGCCGCCGGCCGTGCAGGCCGCCCTGCTGCGGGTGGTTCTCGAACGCCGGGTCGGCAGCCTGGCCCTGCCGGAGTCGGTGCGGATCGTCGCCGCCGCCAACCCGCCCTCCAGCGCCGCCGACGGCTGGCACCTCAGCCCCCCGCTCGCCAACCGTTTCGTCCACCTCGACTGGACGCACGACCCGCGCACCGTGGCCCGCGGCATGGCCGGCACCTGGCCCGAGACGGTCCTCCCCGCGGTGGAGCCCGTTCGTGTGCCCGGCGCGGTCGCCCGTGCCCGAGGCGTGATCAGCGGCTTCCTGACCGCCCGCCCCGGCCTGGTCCACCACATGCCGAAAGAGGCCGAGGGCCGCGGCCGCGCTTGGCCCTCCCCGCGCACCTGGGAGATGGCGCTGCGCCTGCTCGCCGCCGGGTACGCGTCCGGTGCCGGACGCGAGGCGCAGGCCGCCGCCGTGATGGGCGCCGTCGGCGAGGCGGCCGGCATCGAGCTGCTGTCGTACCTGGAGAACCTGGACCTGCCCGACCCCGACCGGGTGCTCGCCGACCCGTCGGCCTTCGCGCTCCCCGAACGCGGCGACCGCCAGCTGGCGTTCCTCATCGCCGTGGTCGCCGCCGTGCAGAGCGAACCCACTCGCCCCCGCTGGGAGGCGGGCTGGGACGTCCTCGCCAAGGCCGTGGACGCCGGAGTGCCCGACGTGGCCGCGCGAGCCGCCCGCGACCTCGCCGCGATGCGCGAGCCCGACTGGCCGATCCCGCCCGGGATCGACGCCTTCCTGGAACTGCTCCAGCTCGCCGGCGCCCTGCCGGGCGCGCGCTGACCGGCCCCATGGCTGTCACCGGGGGCCCGGCCGACGGGCTGGACCGCGCCAAGCTGCTGGCCGCGCGTTACAAAGCGGCCGAGGCACGCCCGTACCTGGCCTCCGCCCTGTACGCCCTGACAGTCGTCGTCTCGCAGCAGGTGCGCACCATGGCCGTCGACCGGTACTGGCGCTGCTACGTCGCACCTGACTTCGTCGAGGCGACCGACGTCGAGGAACTGGCCGGAGTGTGGATCCACGAGGCGGCGCACCTCCTGCGCGACCACCACGGCCGGGCCGACCGGCTGCCCGCGGCAGACCAACGCGACCGCCTGCGGGTCAACATCGCCCAGGACTGCGAGATCAACGACGATCTGGTCTCCGACGGGCTGCGACTGCCCGAAGGTCGCATGGAACCCCGCATGTTCGGTCTGCCCGAGGGCGGACTCTTCGAGGAGTACCTGCCCGGCATCCCGGCCACGTCCCTCCACCCCGTGGACTGCGGGTCCGGTGCGCACGGCGTCCCGGCGCCCTGGGACCTGGGGGAGAAGGGCGGCGAAGGCGTGGCCGGACTCGGCCCCGTGGAGGCCGAGGCCCTGCGCCGCCAGACCGCCCAGGCCGTCCGCGCCCACCGACGCTCCCGGGGTTCGGTGCCGGCGGGCTGGCGGCGCTGGGCGGAGGAGGTCCTGGAACCCACCGTCGACTGGCGCAAGGCGCTGACCGGCGCCGTCCGCGAGGCCGCCGCGTGGGCGGGCGGTGCGGTCGACTACACCTACCGGCGCCCCTCGCGCCGCACCCCGGCCCTCGGCGGCCGGGTGGTGCTGCCCAGCCTGCGCCGACCGCTGCCGCGCGTGGCGATCGTCGTCGACACCTCCGGCTCGATGGGCGAGGACGATCTCGCGGCCGCGCTCGCCGAGGTGTCCGGCGTGCTGCGCGAGGTGGGTGTCGGCGGTAACCGGGTCGCCGTCCTGGCCTGCGACGCCGACGTCCACGCCGTCGCCAGGGTGACCGCCGTCGACCAGGTCGAACTGGCCGGCGGCGGCGGGACGGACATGACCGTCGGCATCCGGAATGCGCTCGCCGCACCCGAACCGCCGAACATCGTCGTCGTGCTCACCGACGGGTACACCCCGTGGCCCCCGGAACCTGTCTCCTGCCGCCTGATCGTCGCCCTGATCGGCGAGGACGCCCCTCAGCCCCCCGACTGGGCCGAGACCGTACGGATCACCCCGACCCGCTGACCGCGCCCCCTTCGTGGGTACGGAGCCGCCTGGCGGCTCCGTCCCGGTGCCGCTCGTCGGCGCAGTTCCGTCAGCCGTCGGCAGCGACCGTCGGGGCAGACGTCAGGGCACGCAGGTCGGCGAGTACCTGCGCGTCCGTTCCTTCCAGGGCGGACAGCGCGCTGCCCCATCGGCTCAGGGCCGCCCGTTCGTCCCCGAGCGCTCTCAGGACATGCCCGAACTCGTACTCGGCGAGGCCCCGACCGTAGGAGTCGCCGCGCGTGGCGGCTTCCTGGAGCAGCGCCGTGCACACTTCCCCGGCCTCTCCGAGTCGGCCCAGCGCCCGCAGGGCCTGGGCCTGGCCCAGGCGGGTCTCCCGCTCCGCGTTCCAGTGCGCCACGCCGGCCGCCATGACGCGCAGCGCCTCTTCGAAGCTCTGCAGGGCCCGGGCGGGCTCGCCGAGTCCCAGGTGGGTGCGGCCCATGTTGCACAGGGCGACCTGCTCGATCACGGCGCTGCCGGCCTCCCGGGCGCGTTCCCTGCTGCGCAGGTGGTACGAGAGGGCCGAGCGCAGGTCGGTGAGTTCGGCCACGTACCCCTGGTGCCCGAGGAGCATCGCTTCCTCGCCGGGTGTGAGGTGGTCGGGGCGCAGTGCGAGACACCGTGCCAACGTTGCTCGGGCGTCAGCGTCCTGGTTGAGTTCACGCAGCAGCGCGGCCCGGTTGCCGAGGTGACGCATGCGGGCCACGTCGTCGGCGAGGTGCTCGCTGAGTTCCACGGCTTCGTCCAGAAGCAGCAGTGCCTGTCGGACGCGTCCGGCCGAGTAGTGCGCGGAGGCGAGGTGGCCCAGCGCCCGGCCTTCGGCCGCGGTGTTGCCGCTGGACCTGGCAAGGGTGATGGCGTGCCGCGTCAGCCGTTCGAGATCCTGCACCCGGCCGCGGTCGTGCAGGTAGGGGAACAAGGCATTGATCAGGTCCAGGGTGCGGGTCGGGCCCAGGCGCCCGTGCGCACCGGAGCCGGCCAGCACCAGCAGGTTCGCCGCTTCCGCGTCACCCCAGGCGAGTGCCGCCGCCGTATCGGCGAAGACCGTGCCGGTCCGGCTCCCGGCGTGCTCGGGCGCTCGCCCGGTCCCCGGCCGCAGGGCCGCGGCGCAGTGTGCGAGCCGTTCCTGGTACCAGCGCAGGGACCGTTCGGCGGCTTCGGCGTTCCGGGCCTGCTCACCCGGCCGGCCGGCGAGTTCCCGGGCGAAGTCGCGGACCAGGTCGTGCGGGGCGTAGCGGCCCCAGCCCACTTCCTGGAGCAGCGCCACCTCCGCAAGACGGTCCAGGGCCCTCTCGGCGCTGCGCTCCGTGCAGTTCATGGCGGTGGCCATCAGCGGTGCCCCGTATTCGGGCAGGTCCAGCGCACCGATGAGGACCAGGGCTGCGGCGGCGTCACCGTCGCGCGGATCGTCCGAGCCCAGGAGCGCCTCATGGGCCGCCATCAGGGACCGGCGCACGCTGAGGTCCTCCAGTTCGAGATGGTCCAGGCGGTCCTCCTGCCGGGCGAGGCGTTCCACCAGCTTCTCCACGGGAAGGTTCCGCCGGCTCCTCAGACGGGCTGCGGAGACCTGCAGCGCCAGGGGCAGGTGGCCGCACAGAGCCACGAGCCGGGCGACCGGTTCGGCGTCGGACGCGGCCCAGGACCGGCCCGAGGCCCGCTCCAGCAGGAGGGCGCTGTCCCGCGGTGAGAGCGGCTCGAGCCGGACATGCGTGGCGGCTCCCAGGGTGGCCAACGGCCGTCTGCTGGTCAGCAGTACGGCGCAGCCGGCGCCGGCCGGCAGCAGCGGACGTATCTGGCTCACCGAGGCCGCGTCGTCGAGGACGAGCAGCGTCCGGGTGGGGGCGAGCGCGGAACGCAGCAGGGCGGAGGCGGCCCCCACATCGCACGGGATCCGCCGGGCGTCCACCCCGAGGCCGTGCAGGAGAACGGCGAGGGCGTCGGCGGGTTCAAGAGGGGCCACGCCGGGTGTGGCTCCGTGGAGGTTGAGATACAGCTGGCCGTCGGGGAACGCATGCCGGAGCTGTTCCGCGATGTGCAGGGCGAGGCCCGTCTTGCCCACGCCCGGCATTCCGCTGATCACGGCGAGTGCCGTGCGGCTGCGGCCGGACTCCAGCTCCGTACGGATCTCGGCCATGTGCTCGGCACGGCCGACGAACTCACCGGGCGGCGCGGGAAGCTGCGCCAGCCGCGGGGGCGTCCCCGCCGATGGGGGCCGCGGGCCGGCCGCCGGAGCGGCGGGTGATGCGCGGTGCGGGACGGCCGTGCTGCGGAGCAGCACCTCCCGGTGGGCGTCCTGGACGGCGGGGCCGGGCTCCACCCCGAGTTCTTCGACCAGGCACCGGCGCAGCGACCGGAAGACTGCCAGCGCTTCGGCCCGGCGGTCCGTGCGGCCGAGGACGAGCATCAGCTGGCGGTGCAGCGTCTCCCGGAACGGATGCTCCTTTACCAGGACGCCCAGTTCGGCGGCGAGCCCGTCGAGGCGGTCGAGGTGCAGGAGAGCCTCGAAGCGGCATTCGAGCGCCTGCAACCGCTGTTCCTGGAGGAACGTCACCACGGGGTGGCCGGCGAGGGCGGGCACATCGGCGAACGGTGCGCCGCGCCACAGCGCCAGGGCGGCACCGGCGTCCCGCTCCACCACCTCCCAGTCCTCCCGGTTGCGGGCCTCCTGCGCTCGGCGTACCCGCTGTTCGAACACGTCGCGGTCCAACTCACCCTCGCCGACGCGCATTTCGAGCCCGTGGGGCATGGTGCGCAGCCGTGTGCCGCCGACGTCGTGGAGGCTTCGCCGCAGCCGGGCGACGTGGTTGTGCAGCGAGGCGGTGGCCGTCGGCGGTGGCTCCTCACCCCACAACACCGCCATCACCGTGTCCAGCGGCACCGTGCGGTTCGGCTCCAGCAGCAGTACGGCGAGCAACGAGCGGGGCTTCGATCCGCCGAGGGCGACGGCCACGCCGTCGTCGTCGATGGTCGTCAGCGATCCCAGTACTGCGAACCTCACCGGCCCTCCCCCCCCCCGCGTCGGACGCCGAACACCGAACGTTCGGCGTCCGGCATCGATCGAAGAACATCATCTTCATTCAGTAACGGGCCGGGTTC
>NZ_JBQQCE010000476.1:0-7629 GCF_052245645.1 Streptomyces sp. KR55
ATCAGCCGGAACATCACGCGAGCTCGCCAACTCCCGTAGATCGGCCATCTGTTCAGAGGAGAGATCCATACCAGACTCAACGAGCAGAGAAGCGTAAGGTTCCACGAACAGGATCACGAGACACTAGAGCGTGATGGTTTCGTGAAGGCATGAATTCACGAACTCGCGGCGTCCGGGTTGCTTTATCTGCCCAGCGCTCGACGCTCAGCGCTCAGCGCGAGGAAACCGGGCGTCGGTCGCACCGGCGATGGTGTTCAATATTTCCTCAAGGAGCTTGCGTGGTGGAGAAGTCTGCCAAGTCCCTGACGACCGTGCCGGACAACAGCCCGTCGACGGAAACTGAGATGAATCTCGCCGAGGTACTCGCTGGCGTCGTGTGCGTCAAGCAGGTGTCGGTCGACAGCCATTTTTTCGATGACCTCGGCAGTAATTCATTGGTGATGGCTCAATTCTGTGCACGCGTCAGAAAGCGGGCGGATTTGCCGTCCGTGTCGATGAAAGATATCTACCGTTACCCGACGATCCGCAGCCTGGCGACGGCGCTCGCCGATATCGGTACCGACGCCGGAACCGGTGCCGTTGCCACACCCGCCCCCGTCAGTTCGCCGGTCCCGGAATCGTCGGAGGCGGTGACTCCAGTCAGCACACTGCAGTACACCCTCTGCGGAACGCTGCAGCTCCTGCTTTTCCTAGGATATTCCTCCCTCGCTGCAATTTTCACCGCCCGCGGCTATGCATGGATATCCGCCGGCTCGAGTTTGACGGACATCTACCTGCGCTCGACTGTCTTCGGCGGCGCCGGCTTCGTCGGCATGTGCACTTTCCCGGTCGTGGCCAAATGGATCCTTATCGGTCGGTGGAAAAAACGCGAATTCCCGGTCTGGAGTCTGGCCTATCTGCGCTTCTGGACCGTCAAGGTGCTGCTCCACGCCAACCCGATGGTCTTCTTCGTCGGTAATCCCCTGTACGTGCTGTACCTGCGTGCACTCGGCGCACGAATCGGCAAGGGTGTCACGATCCTCTCCCGCAACGTTCCGGTCTGCACCGACCTGCTCACGATCGGCGCCGACACGGTGATCCGCAAGGACTCGTTCTTCCTCTGCTACCGGGCGCACGCCGGCCGTATTCAGACGGGGCCGGTCACCCTTGGCCGGGATGTGTTCATCGGCGAGAAGACCGTGCTCGACATCGACACGTCTATGGGCGACGGGGCGCAGCTCGGTCATACGTCCTCGCTCCACAGCGGCCAGGCGGTCCCGGGCGGCCAGCGGTGGCACGGATCTCCGGCGCAGCGCACGGAGCTCGACTACGTGAGGGTCCCGCCCGCCAGGTGCGGCACCCTGCGCCGGCTCGGCTTCGGCCTCGCCACCGTGGGTCAGCTGTTCTTCCTCTCCGTGCCGCTGGCCGTCGGGGGCCTGTACATGCTGTTGACACAGGTCCCGGCGCTGAGCGACCGGCTGGGCCCGGGCGCGGGAGGGCTCGGGTCGCCGGAGCTCTACGTCGATGCGCTGATCGTTTCCTGCGTTCTGTTCTTCAGCTTCGTCGTCGTGGGCGTCGCCGTTCTGTTCACCGTCCCGCGCCTGCTGAATCTGGTCGTCAAGCCGGACAAGGTATATCCACTGTACGGTTTTCATTACTCGACGCACCGGGCGATCGCACGCATCACCAACGTGAAGTTCTTCACCTGGCTCTTCGGTGACAGCTCCTACATCGTCCACTATCTGCGCGGTCTTGGATACGACCTGTCCCGGGTGGAGCAAACCGGGTCGAACTTCGGCACGGAAGTGCAGCACGAGACCCCGTACCTGTGCTCTGTGGGCAGCGGCACGATGGCCGCTGACGGCCTGTCGATCGTCAATGCCGACTTCTCGAGCACGTCTTTCCGGGTGTCCCGGGCGTCGATCGGGCCGAACAACTTCCTCGGGAACAACATCGCCTATCCGTCTGGGGCCAAGACGGGCGACAACTGCCTCCTCGCGACGAAAGTGATGATTCCGCTCGACGGCGAGATGCGTGAGGGGGTGGGTCTGCTCGGCTCACCGTGCTTCGAGATTCCCCGGTCGGTGGAACGCGACTGCCGGTTCGACCACATGCGGACCGGGGACGAGTTGCACCGCAACCTCGCTGCCAAGAACCGCTACAACATCCGCTCGATGGTCCTCTTCCTGCTCGTGCGGTGGCTGTACTTCTTCGTGCTCACGGTGCTCGCCCTCGCGGATGTCGAACTGTATGACTCCTTTGGACATGTACCGATCGCGGTATTCATGGTGTTCACCCTGGCGTTCACCCCCCTCTACTTCGTACTGGTGGAGCGTGCCATCGTGGCTTTCCGCGCGCTGCGACCGCGGTTGTGCTCCATCTACGACCCGTATTTCTGGTGGCACGAGCGTCTGTGGAAGGTGCCTGACGAGTACCTCAACGTCTTCAACGGCACCCCCTTCAAGAACGTGATCTGGCGGTTCCTGGGTGTTCGGCTCGGCAGCAGGGTCTTCGATGACGGCTGCTATCTGACGGAGCGGATGCTCACCACCATCGGGAACGACTGCACCCTCAATGCGGGGAGCAAGATCCAGTGCCACTCGCAGGAGGACGGCACCTTCAAGTCCGACCGCAGCACGATCGGCGACGGATGCACCCTCGGTGTCGGCTCCCACGTCCACTACGGCGTGACGATGGGTGACGGTTCAGTGCTGGCGCCCGACTCCTTTCTCATGAAGGGCGAGGAAGTCCCGCAGCACGCGCGGTGGGGTGGAAACCCGGCCACGGAGATGAGAGATGCCCCCCGTCAGCCGACAGCACTGGTGCGGAAGGGGTAGCAGGACCATCTCGGTCAGCGGGCTCACCTGGCTGGACACACCGGTCTGCCGGTCTGCCGAGAGCAACGACGACAGTGGAGCCGCCCTGGCCGGCGGCGACAGACATGGTGGCCACGGCGAGCGGAGAGGGACAGATCGATGGCAAGGCGAGTGGAAGCGGACCAGGAGTTCTGGCGCGGTGTGCTCGTCGCCGGCAGATCCACCACGATCCCGCGGTGGACGCTCCATCCGATGACGGGCGTCGACGAGCACGAGGCCACGATCCCGGACGACGTCATGGGCGCCTTGCGCCGGTTGGCGGAGGACCTCACGATGCCGCTCGACTCCGTGATGCTGGCCACGCACGCCAAAGTACTCGCCGCGCTGTCCGGCGAGCACGACGTCACCACCGGCTACGTCGCCGAGGAGGGCGGCCGACCGTTGCCCTGCCGGCTGACGACCGTACCCCCATCGTGGCGGGCGCTGCTGGTGGACACCCATCGCGTCGCGTCGGAACTACTGTCGCACAAGGACTTTCCGGTCGACTCACTCAGGCGCGAGCTGGGCCTGACCGAACCGTCGATCGAGACCGTCTTCGATCCGAATCCGACCTTCGATCCCCGTCCGACGGGCGTCGGCGGCGATCTCGCCGGAGACACCGTGTTGTGGGTGGGCTTCTCGGACCACGGCGGCCCACCCGTGTTGCGACTGCGGTACCGGACCGACGTACTCGACGCGGACTACGCCGCCAGGATCGCCAGTTACCACGTCAACGCGCTCGCGCTCATCGCTGCGGATCCGGATGCCGAGCACGCGCGGCAGAGCCTGCTTTCCACCGAGGAGCTCCGGTTCCAGCTCGAAGGGCTGTCCGGACCGTGCCGTACCCTGCCGGATGCCCGGATGCACGAGCTGTTCGAGCAGCGGGTGAGGCTGCACCCGGATGCCGTCGCCGCCGTGCACGGCGACCGGCAGTGGACGTACCACGAGCTCAACGCACGTGCCAACCAGCTGGGACGAGCCCTGTTGGCGCGGGGGCTGCGGCGCGAAGGTGTCGTCGCGGTGGTGACCGAGAGAAACCTGGACTGGATGGCCGCCGTCCTCGCGGTCTTCAAGGCCGGAGGCGTGTACCTGCCCGTCGAGCCGCACTTCCCGGCCGACCGCATCGCGGCCATGCTCTCCCGCGCCGAGTGCGGGCTCGTGCTCACCGAACCCGGCAGCACCGACTCGCTCGACCAGGCCCTGGACTCGCTACCGGGGGTCCGGAAGCTCCTCGTCGGCACGGCGTACGACGAGGGCCATGCCGACGACGACCTGGGCATCGCCGTCGCGCCGGACCAACTCGCCTACATCTACTTCACCTCCGGCTCCACGGGAGAGCCCAAGGGCGCGATGTGCGAGCACGCGGGCATGGTCAACCACCTCTATGCCAAGATCGACGACCTGAAGATCGGCAAGGGGCAGGTGGTCGCCCAGACCGCCCCCCAGTGCTTCGACATCTCGCTGTGGCAACTGGTGTCCGCGCTCCTGGTCGGTGGGCGGACCCTGCTGGTCGAGCAGGAGGTGATCCTGGACGTCCAGCGGTTCGTCGACAAGATCGCCGCCGGCCGGGTCGCCGTGCTCCAGGTCGTGCCGTCGTACCTCGAGGCCGTACTGACGTATCTGGAGCAGCACCCGCGCGAGCTGCCCGGCCTGCGGTACGTGTCTGTCACCGGTGAGGCGCTGAAGAAGGAGCTCACACAGCGCTGGTTCGCGGCCGAGCCCGACATCAAGCTGGTCAACGCGTACGGCTTGACCGAGACCTCCGACGACACCAACCACGAGGTCATGGACCAGGTGCCGGACCGCGAACGGGTCCCGCTCGGTCCCCCCGTCAGCAACGTGCACGTCTACGTCGTCGACGAGCAGCTGTCACCGGTGCCGCTCGGCGCCCCCGGCGAGATCGTCTTCTCCGGCGTCTGCGTCGGCCGCGGATACGTCAACGACCCCGACCGCACCAAGCAGGCCTTCATGCCCGACCCGCACCGCGAGGGCGCCCGGCTCTACCGCAGTGGCGACCACGGTCGCTGGCTGCCCGAGGGCAAGCTGGAGTTCCTCGGACGCCGCGACACCCAGGTCAAGATCCGTGGCTTCAGGATCGAGATCGGCGAGATCGAGAACACCCTGCTGCAGGTGCCCGGTGTCCGCGACGGCGCGGTGGTGGTCGCCGAGCGGCCCGACCGGAGCAAGCACCTTGTGGCCTTCTACTCCGGCCCGGGATCACTCCCGGCCGAGGACCTGCGGGACCGGCTGGGTGAGTCGCTGCCGGAGTACATGGTGCCGTCGGCCTTCCACTGGCGGGAGAGTCTGCCGCTGACCGCCAACGGCAAGACCGACAAGAGGGCGCTGGCGGCGCTCGCGGGAGAACTCGACGTCGTCGAGGACTACGAGGAAGGTCACCACGCGCCGGGTACAGCGACCGAGCAGCGGCTGGCGGCCGCCTGGGCGGAGGTGCTCGGCATCCCGCAGGCTCAGATCGATCGACGGGACCATTTCTTCGGCCGGGGTGGCACATCGCTGTCGGCCGTGAAGCTGGTGATCACCCTGGACCGCGCGGTATCGCTCAAGGACGTGACCCGTCATCCGGTCCTCGCCGATCTGGCCGCGCTGGTCGACGGCAGGTCCGATCGGCGTTCCGGGCTGCTTCAGTCGCTGTCCGAACCGGAGGGTGCGCCAGCCGGTGCCCTGGTGTGCTTCCCCTACGCCGGCGGCAACGCGGTGAACTTCCAGCCGATGGCCAA
The DNA here is from genome assembly GCF_052245645.1 of Streptomyces sp. KR55. Classification (NCBI taxonomy): domain Bacteria; kingdom Bacillati; phylum Actinomycetota; class Actinomycetes; order Kitasatosporales; family Streptomycetaceae; genus Streptomyces; species Streptomyces sp. KR55. The sequence goes on from NZ_JBQQCE010000476.1 coordinate 5,573, forward strand.
GGCGCTGCTGGGCAGTGGGATCGCGGTCTACGCCGTTGAACTGCCCGGTCACGACGTGGCCGCCGAGAGCGAGCCTTTCGCGCCGATGGCGGACGTGGTTGCGCAGGTCGTCGCCGAGATCACCGAACGTGGCCTGCCCGGAGTACTGCTGTGGGGTCACTCCTCGGGCTCGGCCTTCGCCGTGGAGACCGCCAGGCAGCTGGAGGAGCGCGGGGTGGATGTCCAACGGGTCTTTGTCGGCGCGCAGTTGCTCGGCAACGCCGCTGACCGGCGCGACGCCGTCACCGAGCTGACCGGGCAGAGCAACGCCGAGATCGCCGCGAAGCTGAGCACGGACAGCGGCTACACCGAGCTCCATGAGCTGGATGCGCAGCGCGCCGAGCATGTCGGTGCCGCCTACCGGCACGACTGCGTGTCCGCACACCGCTATTTCGCCCACGTCCTCGACACTCCCCCGGCGGTGAAGCTGTCCGCGCCGGTCACCGTGGTCGTCGCCACCGACGACCCGATCACGGCTGATCACTCGCGCCGTCACCGCGACTGGGAGCTCCTTGCGGTCCGCGTCGACCTGCACGAACTCGCCGAGGGCGGCCACTACTTCCTGCGCACCTGTCCGGCCGAGGCAGCACAGGCCGTGCTGCGCACCGCCGAACTACTGCCTTCTTCCTGAGCGGCACACACAGCTGCACACTGAAAGGAAATCAGGATGTCCTCCATATCCCCGACATCGCTGCTCGACGACGTCGAGTTGCAACCCGGCCGTCCTCCGATACTGCAGGCCGAGACCCCCGGCGACGCGCCGAGCTGGGCAGCCGAGCACCGGGGCGCGCTGCGCGCCGTCGTCGCCGAGCATGGCTGTGTCCTGGTCCGCGGCCTCGGGCTGCGCGACGTGGCCGGGACCGGTGCCGTCTTCGAGCGGCTGAGCACCGGGCTGATGACGGAGAGGGAGGCCTTCGCACTCCGGCGGATCTACGCCGACGGCGTGTACTCCTCAGCGCAGTGGCCGCCGAACCAGCCGATGTGCATGCACCACGAACTGAGCTACACGCTGGAGTTCCCCGGTCTGATGCTGTTCGCCTGCCTCACTGCGCCCACCGAGGGCGGGGCGACCGGAGTGGCCGACGCGGCGACCGTGCTCGAGGAGCTGCCCACCGATTTGACCGAGCGGTTCGAGCGGGAGGGCTGGCTGCTCACCCGCAGCTACAACGACGAGATCGGGTCGTCCGTGACCGAGGCGTTCGGCACCGACGACCGGGGCGCCGTCGAGAGTTACTGCCGCGCCAACGCGATCGAGTTCGATTGGCAACCCGACGGGGCCTTGCGCACCAGGCAGCGCCGCAGCGCCGTGGTGCGCCATCCGGTCACCGGCCGGCGCTGCTGGTTCAACCAGATCGCGTTCCTCAACGAGTGGACGTTGGCCCCCGAGGTCCGCGAGTACCTCGTCGAGGTCTACGGCGCCGACGGGCTGCCGTTCAACACCCGTTTCGGAGGCGGCGACCCGATCGGCGAGGACGTGGTGCAGCTGCTCAACGAGGTCTACGAGGCCAACACCGCACGCGAGCCGTGGCAGGCCGGCGACCTGATGCTCGTCGACAACATACGCACCGCGCACAGCCGGGAGCCCTTCGAGGGATCGCGCGACGTGCTCGTCGCGATGGCCGACTCGGTGCGACTGTCCGACTGCTCGCCGACCGTCGAGGTGACCGCCCGATGACCGCCATCCCCCCCGCCGTGACGGCGTCCGCGACAACCGAGCCGCACACCGTGCCACCCTTCGCGGTGATCTCCGGTGCCCAGGTCCAGCAGGTGCTGGAGGGGCGCGAGAAGCAGATCGTCGAGTTGGTCGAGGCCGCCTACCGGCTGCACGGCGCCGGTGACTCGGTGAACCCGCCGTCGTACTTCCTGCGTTTCCCCGACCGCCCGTCCTCCCGGATCATCGCGCTGCCGGCCTCGATCGGCGGGCACGTACAGGTGGACGGCGTGAAGTGGATCTCCAGCTTCCAGGAGAACGTACAGGCCGGCATCCCGAGGGCATCCGCCGTGCTGATCCTCAACGA
>NZ_JBQQCE010000477.1:0-7626 GCF_052245645.1 Streptomyces sp. KR55
AACGGCTCGATGAACTCCCACTCCTCATCGGTGAGTTGCGCACGTGTCACACCAGAGTCTTACCGGACCACGACCTCATCCAGGACCCAAAACCCGAAACTGATCACAACCGAAGACAGGCCCTAGGTGAGTCTATGAGCTGTTCGGGCAACCAGTGGTGCGGTGCTGGCGCGCCGCGGCCGGCCAGCAACCGGACGGGCTGCAGGATGATCAGACGGACGGGCGGGGCGGCGGGCCCGATTCCCCGGCGGGTCCTGTGCAGCCCGTGGGTCCTGTGCAACCTGCGGGACCGCCCGCCCGGCTGCGCCGTTCTCCCAGCGGTGCAGTCATCCGGTGCCCGTGCGCCGCGTGCGCAGAGTCCGCCAGAGCTTTGAGTGGAACAGTCGTCTTCAGCGGGGCAGGCTTGAGGTATGCGGTCGTTCTTCCGCTCAGCTCAGCAGCCAGGAGCGGGGGGTCATAGCGGAATGCTGTTCAGGCTGGCGCAGGGTGTGCCGTTCGTGATCGTGCTGATGGGGCTGGGGATCGAGCTTTCGCCGGTGCACTTTGTGTACACCGGGCCTCTTCTTATCGCGACGCCAGCGCTGGCCTCGCTCACGATGGGTCCCTGGGGCGTTCTGTGGGCGGCGGCCGGAGCTCTGCTCGTCAGCGTGATCAGTGCCACTTTGCATAATTCTTGGGGTTCGCAGGTCTACAGCAACGTCCTGGCTCTGGTGGTGGTGTGTGTAGCCAGCGTCACGATGAGTAGTGCCGTGCGTACGCGCAGGCAGTGCGAGCTCGACCAGGTCCGCCGGATCGCCGTGGCGGCGCAAAGCGTCCTGCTGCGCCCTGTGTCTGCCCGGCTGGGCCCGGTACGGGCGGCCAGCATGTATCTGGCGGCTGAGACGGGGGCACAGATCGGCGGTGATCTGTACGAGGCGGTGCAGACCCGGTACGGGGTCCGGATGATCGTGGGGGACGTCCGAGGCAAGGGGCTGCCTGCCGTGCGCTCGGCCGCCGCCGTGCTGGGCGCGTTCCGGGAGGCCGTGCACTATGACGACGACCTGGTGGACGTCATGAACCAATGCGCGGCTGCGCTGCAGCGGGAGTGCGCCGTTCCGGGAGCGGTCGAACAGGAGGCGGAGTGTTTCGTCACCGCGCTCGTGGCCCAGGTGTCAGACGGACCGGTGGTCCAGGTGGTCAACCGCGGCCATCCGCCACCGATGCTGCTGCACAGGGGGAAGGTTCAGGCCCTGATGCCCGCCTCACCACTGCCGCCCCTCGGCCTGGAGGACCTCGTCACCGGTCCTCCCGCCAAGCCGGAGAGCTATCCCTTCCTACCCGGCGACCGCCTGCTGCTGCACACCGATGGGGTGCTTGAGGCCCGCAGCCCTGACAACGAATTCTTCGCCCTCCCCGAGGCCATGGAAGCGGTGCGCTTCGCCTCCGTCCCCTCGGAGTTCCTGGAACAGATGCACCAGAGACTGATGTGTCACACGCAGGGCTGCTTGGCGGACGATGTGGCGATGCTCATTGTTGACCGACTCGACGAAGAAGTCGGCAACCAAACTGGCGCAGCTGCCGCCTCCTCAAGCGACTGACCACATTGACCACCTCCTGACTAGGTATTTTTCAACCTCGGACGTGGCGATCACGGGTCTCTTGCCGGGCCTCACCTCACAGGGCTGTATCGGGACGGGCCTGGGGGTGGTGCTGTGGGACCGGCGGGAGGCCGGTGGGCGTGTCGTGCGTCGACGCGCGGTCAGCCTGATATCCGCGGGTTGAGTACCGCATGACCGGGTGTTCGTCGGGGACGGAGCCTCCGGTCTACAGCCGAGCGTGGCCCGCCGGGGCGGACTGCTCATAGGGTCCGCGGGCATCGTCCCTCGCGCTGAACACGTCCCGGCCTCCCGTCGGCCGTTCTGTGGACCCCGCAGAGTCAGTCCATCACCGCTAAACTCCAGCATCAGCCCGCCAGTTCGCGGGCCACGGCGACGGCGGCGACGTTGGTGTTCTTCTTCCGGGCCAGGAAGGACTCCCACCGTTGATGGAGCCGTCGGTTGCCGAGGTCGGCTCGCTGCCGCACGGGCAGGGAGGCCAGTTCCATTCGGCGGCGCAGGGTCACGCCCGGGCCGCGGTAGGGCTTGTAGTGCTGCCACGAGGCCTCGACCAGCAGCCGACGGGCATGGCTGTTGCCGGTCTTGGTGATCGGTCCCTGGAAGCGGCTGGGTCCCGAGGAGTGTTCGCTGGGCACCAGGCCGAGATAAGCGCCGATGGTTGCGCCGGTGAACCGCTGCCAGTCACCGACCTCGACGGCCAGGCCGAGCGCGGACAGCGTGTCGATGCCGCGCAGGCAGGCCAGGCGGCGCACGACCGGGGACCATTCGGGGCGGGCGGCCGCGTCGGTGATGCGCCGGTTCGAAGCGGTCGCGCATCGTCTCCAGGGCCAGGACCTCCTCCAGGCCGTTGTCGAAGGCGAACTGCGTGTCCGCATCGTCGAACCGCTGCTTGCGCAGCCACTCGTGGTGGATACAGGTCCAGCCCGAGCCGCCCCGCCAGACCCGCCCCTGCCGCAGCAGCAGCTTGGAGACCCGGTTCCGGGCCCGGGCCAGGTCCCGGCGCACGTCGTCACGTCCCCGGACAAGGTCGCGGGCGGCCTCCTCGGCCGGCGTCGGCACCCGCACCACAGGCAGCTCGTCCATCCGCAGCAGCTTGGCCAGCCGCTGGGCATCCCGCTTGTCCGTCTTGATCCGGTCGCCCGCGGGCCGTTCCATCTTCGACGGGGCCGCCACCACGCAGCGGATACCGATCCCGTCCAGGGCCCGTGCCAACGCGAACCCGGTCGGGCCGGCCTCATAGGCCACCGCCACCGGCTGCGGCAGCGTGGCCACCCATGCCAGCACGTTGTGCGTCTCGGCATCGAGCCGCTCGCTGAAGACCCCGCCCGTCTCGCCGTCCAGGGCCCAGGCCGTCGTGGTGCGGGCGTGGACATCCAGGCCGACCGAAGTACGCTCGGAAAACATCCGGTGCCTCCCGGTAATTGCGGCACTACCCGCCACCGTGCTCACCAGTGGGCAACCCGCGTCAACTTCCCTGCGGGGCATCGGTCTTCGGCGCGGCAGCCGCCCTCAGCCAACAGCCCAGGACGGCCGCTTCATACGGTCTACACGGTGACTGCCTCGATGATCCGGGTGTCGACGGGGGCCAGGATGTTCCCGCCGTACCAGTCCTCGAGGGATACGAGCGTTGTCGTGTCCCCGGCCCATATCACTGTGGCGCGGGTCTGGACGTGGCGCTTCAGACTCATGCCGCCCCCCTTTACCTGCTTGGTACTGCGCTGGGGAGTGAGGGGATCATGCACCTGATTCGGTCACAGCGGCAGGGGTGTGACCGGCTACGCCTTCCGTGCAGGCTGGGGCCATTACGGGTCAGGCCATCGGCCGAGCAGGCAGGACCCTACAGCTTCCAGGCACGCAGCTGGTCGGCGACGTCCTGCACCCGGATGCGGGTGTTGCGGATCGTGCGGACGAGGTCGGAGAGGGCGCCGTAGGGGGGATCGATGCCTTCGCCGGACTGGTCCATGTACTGGGCGGCGATGAATGCGGCGTACAGGCTGTTGCGGTGCGGGAGGGGCTCCAGGCGCACGATGGTGTGCATCAGGGCGGCCGCACGCCAGGCCGCGTCCGGGTCGGCCGCCGCGAGAGTGGGAAGCCGGGTCTTGTGGCGGGCGACGGCGGCTACGAGCGCGGAGTAGTCCGAGACGGTGAGGTCGTCATGACCGAGCGCGGTCTCCTGGACATCGAGCAGCCAGGAGATGTCGATGGAGAGGTGCATCAGGCAGCAGCGGCTCCGTTGCCGCGCTGGGCGGGCGGTACCTCGTCGGGGAAGGCCTGGTCGAACTCGTCGCGCAGCCGGTCGGCCCATGCGGTGGCGCCGGCGATGAACTGCTTGCGCTGCATCTCGCGGACGCCGAGGTCGTGGAGGTACTGCTTGAGGCTCTTGCCCTCGGCGGCGGCCGCGGCTCGTACGCCCTCGAGTTCTTCGTCGGTGAAAGACACGTTCAGGGATGGCATGCACCCGATGGTACCTAGTAGGTGCCTGTCGGGCGAGCGTCAGCGCGCGCAACGTGGCGCCGAGGGCGGTGACGGCTCTCTGCTGTGCGCCGGCGACCGGGCGGCAGGCTTTGTGTGGATCCCGCCGCCGACAGCCGCCTACGAGCGCGGCCAGGCGGCCGGGGTGGTCGGCGGCAGCGGGATCTCATCCAGCCTCAGCCACCGCTCCCGGCCGTCCTCATCAGGCAGGCAAAACCGGATGTCCCGGGACTCGTCCGCCTCGTACGGGGCATCCCCGACCGCTCGTAGCAGGGCCCGCAGCCTCGGGTAGGGGGCCTGCATCGCCCGCCCGCGCACGCCCTCGCCGCGCAGGGCAGCCAGCGCGAGGGAAGCGACGTTCACCCCGGTGCGCCGGTGGCCGGCGGTGTGGGCCGCCACCTCCGGATGGTCCGCGATGGAGGCCAGCGCCTCCGGCCCGGCGACCGTGTAGGCCAGCACCAGGTCCCCGCGCTGGAGCACCACCTGCGCGCCCGGCTCCATCAGCCCGCCGTCCTGCGTCGACTCCGTCGACAAGGCCACCTTGCCAATCATCGGGCCCGCGCCGATCTCGCGGACCTCGTCGAACTGCTCCACGGTGGCGTCCACGATCCGCTCGGAATCGGGCAGCACCAGCACGCAGTGCCCGTTCCAGGACGTGCCCGTCCAGGACGGCTTCAGCGAGCCGTAGCGGATCCGGTCGCCGTTCCTGTCCTGGATCACCAGGTCCACCGGCTGCAGCTCGGCCCGCACCCCCAGCTGCCCGTAGGCGTTCCGCAGCGTCTGGCACGCGTCCACGCACACGTTCGCCGGGATGCTGCCGTCGACGATCGACACCCACAGGTGCGGCAGCATCAGCTCCACCAGCTGGTCCGGCTTCGCGTGCTGCAACAGCGTCGCCGTCATGTCCAAACTTCCCCGCAGCGGCGAGCTGCCGGCCGGTAACACGGGACCCGCCGCACGAGGGCGCGGTACCGAGGGACGGCGTGGGGCCCGCTTCTGGGGCGTCCGGTGCTTCCTGCCCCGCTTCTGCTTCGACATGGGCAGAGCGTAAGGATCCCAACTGGCCTAGCGACAGACCGCGTTGACCACACCTCATGGCGTGACCGGCGCGAGTCAGCCGTCCCGTACGACGGGCTCCCCCGACCTCCTGACGGCCGTCGAGCCAGACCGCCTTGCAGATTTCCTTTCCGCTAGCGGAGAAGTTCGCTGACAAAGGCCGGGGCGTGGCCAGTCAGCCGACCGGCCCATGGCGCTCTTCGCAGGCCTGCCACTCCCGGCGGGCGTAGGCGCGTACGGCGTCGCGTGCATGCCCTCTCAGCCACAAATGCGAGTGCCCGCCCGTACCGGAGCCGGGATCATGAGTGCATGAACGACGAGGACACTCCGGGCGCAGAAGACGGCGAAGAAGACTTCGACCAGGAAGCGGAGCCGCACCAGGACGGCGGCGCCGACATCGACCCGTCCGGTTTCATGGAGTCGGTCAGGCAGACCTCAGCCTGGCTCAACTCCATCGACAAGATGCTTGAGCCCGCCCGCCGCCACATCCGGATGATGGAGTCCACCCGCCGGACCATCGAAAGCGTCATGGGGCCGGGCAACGCGGTCTACCAGGTTGCACTGGACGCCCAGCGCCAGTACCGGGCGATCGCCGCGCCCGCCCTGGCACTCCAGAGCGATCTGAGGGATATCTACGACTGGCACAGCCGCATCAACGACGTCGTGCGCAGTGTGTCGCTCCCCCGCACACTGCTGGACCAACTCGCCGCGACAGCGGCCCTCTTCCTGCCCGCCAACCTCAACGGCCTCAATACCGAGGATCTCTACACGATTCTGGAGATGGGTGAGGACGACGGGTTGTCCCTCGCGTGGGCACCACGGACCGAGACCGTCAAAGCCCTGCTCCCCCTCGGTACGCGCAAGGAGCGCTACGTCCTCCTTGCCGATCGCCGCGACGACGTTCTCGACGACGTCGACGCCAGCCTCCAGATCGTCACTCATCCCGAGCTCACCGACATGGTCACCATCCTGAGCGCGGCCACCCGCACCGCGCGGACCGGCTTCAGCGAGGGCGCTCAGGCCCTGGCGGGCAACGTGCTCGAGACCGCGATGAAGAGGCACGGCAACGCCTGGATACGGCGCTCCTTCCCTCAAGCGACGTACACGAAAGGCGGTCATCACGGCACCATCGGCAGTGCCCTGGACGACGGGGACGATTGGGGCGACCTCACCCTCCTGCAGGTCAAGCACTACCTGGTGCTGGCAGGCATGAGGAACGCCTTCGGGCCCGGCGACACCCAGGACACCTTCAACCGCCACCTCGGAGCGCACGAGGCCTCGCCTGACACCTACCGTCCGGAGTTCGTTCTGCCGGCGATCCTCCTCGCCCACGCACTGCTGCGTGCGCTGAACCAGGACCTCGAGCACCCCGACGACGAGGAGGAGGACGCGTAGCCGCTCCTCAACATCGTGGCCGCTTGGGATCTTCGCGGGCCTGCCACTCCCGGCGGGCGTATTCCCGTAGGGCTTCGCGTTCCGCGTCTGTGCAGCCCTCCCGTGAGCGTGCGAGCAGGGGGATTGTCAGTGCCAGCGGCCATGATGGCGACATGCCGATCACGATGCAGAACCATGCGCTCACCTGGACCGACCTCAACGGCGTTCCCCGCTCGTCCGCCGTCGCGTACGACAAGCTCAGCGCCGGCAGACGCAAGCAGGAACTCGAAGCAGCCGGATGCGGCGATGTGCTGATCGTCGAGACCCAGCCTGGTCAGCTCCCCGAACCGGCGGTCTGACAGCATCCTCCCGTGCGCTAGCTCCCCTCAGGCGTCTTGCCGGTCAAGCCAGCGTGCGATGGCGTAGGGGACGGATTCGGCGAGGCTCAGCATGGGCTTCAGCAGGTTGTCCCAGAACGGGTCCTGGTCGTCTGGCGAAACCACGCTGAGCTGGCAGGCTTCGATCTCCGCGGGGTTCAGTCGGCGCCCGCCGATGTCGGTGTGCTCCACGTTGTACTCGGCCGCGCCCAGCAGACCGAGCAGATTCTCCCGGGCCTTCGCCTCTGTCCCGTAGTGGTCGTCGGCCCGGGCGGCGATCAGCCGCTCGTAGGGCGCATCACATGATTCTTTCAGCGTCCCCAGGGTCGGTTCGTGGGTGGCCATCTCTTCCACCAGTTCCGGTGCGAGTGGCGGGCGATCGCCGATCAGCCGGTCCATCACCGCCATGCCCAGGACAGCGGCCGCGCTTGCGTATCGCCAGGCGAGCGCGCTGGCGTGCCGCTCGTAGGCGTCCGCGGGGCGGTACAGCTCATTCAGCGCCGTCAGATGGTGCCGGTAGCGCCGGTCCGGGTCGGTGTACCCCTCGGTCACCTCCAACTTGACCATCAAGCCGTCGGTCTGGACGCAGGCGGCCTCCCACTCGTGCCGCAGATCCACATAGGCCCAGGGCGGTTGCAAGTTCCGGGATCGCGTAGATCGTCCGCGTGCAGCGGGAGTTGACGCAGCAACAGCACAGGCACGAGACCGGTGATCATCAGGGTGTCTATGCCAGCTGATCACATCGAGGTCCC
>NZ_JBQQCE010000478.1:0-7565 GCF_052245645.1 Streptomyces sp. KR55
GGGTCTGGCACGCCCATCTGCGGCGTTGTCGTCGGTTGTCGACTCCCCCACGCTCGGCTTCGCTCGAGCGGGAGGGGCCCCATCGCGTCGCCGCCCTCCTCCGCCTTGCAGCTGGACGCACCAGACCCCGCTCACCTGCGCTTGTAGGGCGCCGCCGATTTCCTGCGACCTGATCCGCCGGACAGGCCCCAGCCCGGCCGAAAAGACCGTCGGCCCCCACGGCGGTGCCGGATGTCGTGAATGCCCGTTCTGGGAGCGCGATTTTGTGCGGCGGGCCCGGCATCCCTGATGATGATCGACGCGGAGGTCCCAGCAGACCGTGTCGACCGGGCCATGAACGGCCGGTGAACACAGGCTTGTCATCATCCGATAGCCTCTGCCGACATGTCGCCCGCCTGGCGCAGCCGATCACGCGGCCCGGGGGCGCCTCCACCATGCACACGGCCGACGTGGATGCGTTGGCACCCAGGGAGTGAGTTCGGTTGTCGACCGCCATCCTCACCGGCCAGCCGGTCCCCGGATCGTCGATCGAGGACGATCTGCGGTCCCTCGGCTTCGAGGTGTGTACCGCCGCCGACCCGGCCGCCGCCGAGACCCTCCTTGCCCAGGTGCCGGCCGGCGAACGGGTCGCCGTGGTCGACGCGGGTTTCGTCGGCCACCTGCACGCCCTGCGCCTCGGCCTCACCGACCCCCGCTTCCCGCTCGCCGCGATTCCGGGCGCCGTGACGGCCCAGCCGGCCGGCCGCCGGGCGCTGACCCGCGCGCTGGCCCGCGAGAACTCGGCCGGCGCCGGGACGACCCTCGTCGGTAGCCTCGCCGACCGTATCGTCACCGCCCTCGACGCCGACGTGCACCGTCCCGAGCTCGGCAGTCTGGTCGCCGCGGTCCCCGCGGACCCGCAGGCCCGCAACGAGGCACGGCAGGCCGTCGCCGCCGTCGACGACGAGGCCGTACGCCTGAAGTCCGCCGTGAAGGCCCGCGACGGCTTCTTCACCACCTTCTTCATCAGCCCTTACTCCCGCTACATCGCCCGCTGGTGCGCCCGCCGCGGCCTCACCCCCAACCAGGTCACCACCGCCTCCCTCATCACCGCCCTGATCGCGGCGGGCTGCGCGGCCACCGGTACCCGGGGCGGCTTCATCGCGGCCGGCGTCCTGCTGATCGCCTCCTTCGTGCTGGACTGCACCGACGGCCAGCTCGCCCGCTACTCGCTGCAGTACTCCACCCTGGGCGCCTGGCTGGACGCGACCTTCGACCGGGCCAAGGAGTACGCCTACTACGCGGGCCTCGCGCTCGGCGCGGCCCGTGGCGGCGACGACGTGTGGGCCCTCGCCCTCGGCGCGATGGTTCTGCAGACCTGTCGGCACGTCGTCGACTTCTCCTTCAACGAGGCCAACCACGACGCCACGGCGAACACCAGCCCCACCGCCGCCCTCTCCGACAAGCTGGACAGCGTCGGCTGGACGGTGTGGCTGCGCCGGATGATCGTCCTGCCGATCGGCGAACGCTGGGCGCTGATCGCCGTCCTGACGGCGGCCACCACCCCCCGCATCACCTTCTATGTGCTGCTGATCGGCTGCGCCTTCGCGGCCACGTACACCACGGCGGGCCGCGTCCTGCGGTCGCTGACCCGCAACGCCCGGCGGACGGATCGCGCGGCGCAGGCGCTGGCCGACCTCGCGGACAGCGGTCCGCTCGTGGAACTGCTGAAGCGCACCGCTCCGCGCTTCCCTGCGCCCCTCAGCGCCGCCGCCGGCGGCCTCCTCGTAGTGATCTCCGCCGCAGTTTGGGGCGCCGCATGGCCGACCCTGCTGTGCGCGATCGCGTACGCCGCCCTGTCCGCCGTCGCCGTCGCACGCCCCCTCAAGGGCGCCCTGGACTGGCTGGTCCCGCCCTTTTTCCGGGCCGCCGAGTACGGCACCGTCCTCATCCTGGCGGCTGAATCCGAGGTGAACGGAGCGCTTCCCGCAGCTTTCGGGCTGGTTGGGGCCGTCGCCTACCATCACTACGACACGGTCTACCGCATCCGCGGCAACGCGGGGGCGCCCCCGCACTGGCTGGTGCGGGCGATCGGGGGGCATGAGGGCCGGACGCTGGTGGTCACCGTGCTTGCCGTGTTGCTGACCGCCGCGCAGTTCAAGGTCGCGCTCACGGTCCTCGCCGTGGCCGTAGCCCTGGTGGTGCTCGTCGAGAGCACCCGCTTCTGGGTGTCCGCAGGGGCCCCCGCCGTACACGACGAAGGAGAACCCGCATGATCGGCCTCGTGCTGGCGGCCGGCGCCGGCCGGCGTCTGCGCCCCTACACCGACACCCTGCCCAAGGCACTGGTGCCGGTGGGGCCCGCGGGCACCGAGGACGGGACCGACGGGATCACAGTTCTCGACCTGACCCTCGGCAACTTCGCCGAGATCGGCCTGACCGAGGCCGCGATCATCGTCGGCTACCGCAAGGAGGCCGTGTACGAGCGCAAGGCGGCCCTGGAGCAGAAGTACGGCCTGCGGCTCACCCTCATCGACAACGACAAGGCCGAGGAGTGGAACAACGCCTACTCCCTGTGGTGCGGCCGTGACGCCCTCAAGGACGGCGTGATCCTCGCCAACGGCGACACCGTCCACCCGGTCTCCGTCGAGAAGACGCTGCTCGCCGCCCGCGGCGACGGCAAGAAGATCATCCTCGCCCTCGACACCGTTAAGTCGCTGGCCGACGAGGAGATGAAGGTCGTCGTCGACCCCGCCAAGGGCGTCCAGAAGATCACCAAGCTGATGGACCCGGCCGAGGCCACCGGCGAGTACATCGGCGTCACCCTCATCGAGGGCGACGCCGCGCCCGAACTGGCCGACGCCCTGCGCACGGTGTGGGAGAACGACCCGCAGCAGTTCTACGAGCACGGCTACCAGGAGCTCGTGGGCCGCGGCTTCCGGATCGACGTCGCCCCGATCGGCGACGTGCCGTGGGTCGAGATCGACAACCACGACGATCTCGCCCGGGGACGGGAGATCGCGTGCCAGTACTGACCCGGCTCATACCCTCGCCGGTCGTCGTGGACATCCGCCCGGGTGCCCTCGACGATCTGGCCGGCGTGCTCGCCGACGAACGCATCTCGCACTCGGGCAAGCTCGCCGTCGCTGTCAGCGGCGGTTCCGGCGCCCGGCTGCGGGACCGGGTCGCCCCGCAACTGCCCGGCGCCACCTGGTACGAGGTCGGCGGCGGCACCCTGGACGACGCCGTCCGGCTGGCCGCCGACATCAAGGCCGGCCACTTCGACGCACTCGTCGGCCTCGGCGGCGGCAAGATCATCGACTGCGCCAAGTTCGCCGCGGCACGCGTGGGCCTGCCGCTGGTCGCCGTCCCCACCAACCTCGCGCACGACGGCCTGTGCTCGCCGGTCGCCACCCTCGACAACGACGCCGGCCGCGGCTCGTACGGCGTGCCCAACCCGATCGCCGTCGTCATCGACCTCGACGTCATCCGCGAGGCCCCGGTCCGCTTCGTCCGGGCCGGCATCGGCGACGCCGTCTCCAACATCTCCGCGATCCGGGACTGGGAGCTCGCCCACCGCGTCAAGGGCGAGAAGATCGACGGCCTCGCCGCCGCCATGGCCCGCCAGGCCGGCGAGGCGGTGCTCCGGCACCCGGGCGGCATCGGTGACAACGACTTCCTCCAGGTACTGGCCGAGGCGCTGGTCCTCAGTGGCATCGCCATGTCCGTGTCGGGCGACTCCCGCCCCTCCTCCGGCGCCTGCCACGAGATCAACCACGCCTTCGACCTGCTCTTCCCCAAGCGTGCCGCCGCCCACGGCGAGCAGTGCGGGCTGGGCGCGGCCTTCGCCATGTACCTGCGCGGAGCCCACGAGGAGTCGGCCTCCATGGCCGAGGTGCTGCGTCGGCACGGACTTCCGGTGCTGCCGGAGGAGATCGGCTTCACGGACGACGAGTTCGTCCGCGTCGTGGAGTTCGCTCCGCAGACCCGGCCCGGCCGCTACACGATCCTCGAACACCTCGACCTGACCACCGACCAGATCAAGGACATCTACGCCGACTATGTCAAGGCCATCGGTAGCTGAACTCCGCCCCGTCGTTCACCCCGCGGGGGTGAAGGACCGGCGCAGCGGTGAGCACTGGATGGGACGCCTCTACATGCGCGAGGTGTCCCTGCGGGTCGACCGCTACCTGGTGAACACCAGGGTCACACCCAACCAGCTCACGTACCTGATGACCGTCTGCGGTGTCCTCGCGGCCCCGGCACTCCTGGTGCCGGGGATCCCCGGGGCGGTGCTCGGCGTGATCATGGTCCAGCTCTACCTGTTGCTGGACTGCGTCGACGGCGAGATCGCACGCTGGAAGAAGCAGTACTCGCTGGGCGGTGTCTATCTGGACCGCGTCGGCGCCTACCTCACCGATGCCGCGGTCCTCGTCGGCTTCGGCCTGCGCGCCGCCGACCTGTGGGGCAGCGGCCGTATCGACTGGCTGTGGGCCTTCCTCGGCACTCTCGCCGCCCTCGGCGCCATCCTGATCAAGGCCGAGACCGACCTCGTCGGTGTCGCCCGCCACCAGGGCGGACTGCCGCCGGTCAAGGAGGCTGCCTCCGAGATGCGCTCCTCCGGCATGGCGCTCGCCCGCCGCGCCGCGGCCGCGCTCAAGTTCCACCGCCTGATCCTCGGCATCGAAGCCTCCCTGCTGATCCTGGTCCTGGCGATCGTCGACCAGGTCCGCGGCGACCTGTTCTTCTCCCGGCTCGGCGTCGCGGTGCTGGCCGGCATCGCGCTGCTGCAGACCGTGTTGCACCTCGTGTCCATCCTCGCCTCGAGCAGGCTGAAGTGAGCGGCATGAAGGTCGGGGCGGTCATCATCACCATGGGCAACCGCCCCGAGGAACTGCGCGCCCTGCTCGACTCGGTCGCCAAGCAGGACGGCGACCCGATACCCGTGGTCGTCGTCGGCAACGGCTCACCCGTGCCCGAGGTCCCCGACGGTGTCCGCACGGTCGAGCTGCCCGAGAACCTCGGCATCCCCGGCGGCCGCAACATCGGCATCGAGGCCTTCGGCCCCAGCGGCCGCGACGTCGACATACTGCTGTTCCTCGACGACGACGGCCTGCTCGCCCGCACCGACACCGCCGAGCTGTGCCGCCAGGCCTTCGCGGCCGACCCGAAACTCGGGATCGTCAGCTTCCGCATCGCCGACCCGGACACCGGCGTCACCCAGCGCCGTCACGTCCCCCGGCTGCGCGCCTCCGACCCGATGCGCTCGTCCCGGGTCACCACCTTCCTCGGCGGCGCCAACGCCGTCCGCACCCAGGTCTTCGCCGAAGTCGGCGGCCTTCCGGACGCATTCTTCTACGCACACGAGGAAACCGACCTGGCATGGCGGGCCCTCGACGCGGGCTGGATGATCGACTACCGGTCCGACATGGTGCTGTACCACCCGACGACCGCGCCCTCGCGGCACGCGGTCTACCACCGCATGGTCGCCCGCAACCGCGTCTGGCTCGCCCGCCGCAACCTGCCCGCCCCCCTGGTGCCGGTCTACCTGGGCATCTGGCTGCTGCTCACCCTGCTGCGTCGCCCCTCGCGGCCGGCCCTGCGAGCATGGTTCGGCGGGTTCCGGGAGGGCTGGCGCAGCCCGTGCGGCCCCCGCAGGCCCATGAAGTGGCGTACGGTGTGGCGGCTGACCCGGCTGGGCCGACCTCCTGTCATCTGACAAGCTCGTCCCTGAGAGCATTCGGGGCGTAACGCTCGGCTCCCGGCCCGTGGCCGGCCAGCACCGGCCGCGCATCTCGAAGACGAAAGTTTCCACCAGTGAGTGAGACAACCCACGACCGCTCAGTCGCGGTGACCGCGCCTGCGTCACCCGACGAGGGACTGACCGCGGCGGAGCTCGCGGCGAAGTACGGCCTGTCCGTGAGCGGCGCCCGGCCCTCCCTCGTCGAGTACGTCCGCCAGCTCTGGGACCGGCGTCACTTCATCCTCGCCTTCTCGCGGGCGAAGCTGACCGCCCAGTACAGCCAGGCCAAGCTCGGCCAGCTGTGGCAGGTGGTCACGCCGCTGCTGAACGCGGCCGTGTACTTCTTCATCTTCGGGGTGATCCTGGAGGCCGACCGCGGGATGGAACGCGAGGTCTACATTCCGTTCCTGGTCACCGGCGTGTTCGTGTTCACCTTCACGCAGAGCTCGGTGATGGCGGGCGTGCGCGCGATCTCCGGCAACCTGGGGCTGGTCCGCGCCCTGCACTTCCCGCGGGCCTCGCTGCCGGTGTCCTTTGCGCTCCAGCAGCTCCAGCAGCTGCTCTTCTCGATGATCGTGCTGTTCGCGGTGACCGTCGCCTTCGGCAGCTACCCGGACCTGTCCTGGGTGCTGATCGTTCCGGCGCTGGCCCTGCAGTTCTGCTTCAACACCGGCCTCGCGCTGATCATGGCCCGGGCCGGTGCCAAGACGCCCGACCTGGCGCAGCTGATGCCGTTCGTGATGCGTACCTGGATGTACGCGTCCGGCGTCATGTACTCCATCCCGATCATGCTCGCCGACAAGCCGCAGTGGATCGCCGACGTGCTGCAGTGGAACCCGGCGGCCATCTACATGGACCTGATCCGCTTCGCCCTGATCGACGGCTACGGCTCCGAGTGGCTCCCCGACCACGTGTGGGCGGTCGCGGGCGGCTGGGCCCTCCTCTTCGCCGTCGGCGGCTTCGTGTACTTCTGGAAGGCGGAGGAGAGGTACGGACGTGGCTGAGCGCACCCCCGAGGACCGCATCCCCACCGTCATCGCGGACGACCTGCACATCGTCTACCGCGTCAACGGAGCCAAGACCGGCAAGGGCAGCGCCACCGCAGCGCTCAGCCGCATTCTGAAGCGCGGCGAGGAGCGCGGCGTGCGCAAGGTGCACGCCGTGCGGGGTGTCTCCTTCGTCGCCTACCGCGGCGAGGCCATCGGTCTGATCGGCTCCAACGGCTCCGGCAAGTCGACCCTGCTGCGCGCCATCGCCGGCCTGCTGCCCGCCGAGAGCGGCAAGGTCTACACCGACGGCCAGCCCTCGCTGCTCGGTGTGAACGCGGCCCTGATGAACGACCTGACGGGCGAGCGGAACGTGATACTGGGCGGGCTCGCCATGGGCATGTCCCGGGAACAGATCAAGGAGCGCTACCAGGAGATCGTCGACTTCTCCGGCATCAACGAGAAGGGCGACTTCATCACCCTCCCGATGCGCACCTACTCCTCCGGCATGGCCGCCCGCCTGCGCTTCTCCATCGCCGCGGCCAAGGACCACGACGTCCTGATGATCGACGAGGCCCTCGCCACCGGCGACCGCAAGTTCCAGAAGCGCTCCGAGGAACGCATCCGGGAGCTGCGCAAGCAGGCCGGCACGGTGTTTCTGGTCAGTCACAACAACAAGTCGATCCGCGACACCTGCAACCGCGTCCTGTGGCTGGAACGCGGCGAGCTGCGCATGGACGGCCCGACCGACGAGGTCATCAAGGAGTACGAGAAGTTCACCGGCAAGTAGCCCGGTCGTCCGGGGCCTGGTTTTTTGGTTCCTTTTTTTCCGCCCCAGGGGAACCCCCAAAACCGGTG
>NZ_JBQQCE010000479.1:0-7552 GCF_052245645.1 Streptomyces sp. KR55
CGCCGGACGCTGACACGCCGCCGGACGAGGCGGGGCTTCCCGGCCCGGACCCTGCGGGCCGGCGGGCCCAGCGCAAGAAGGCCGCACACGCCCTGGTCCACGAGCTGCTCGCGCAGGGCCACTCGCGTCGGGCGATCGCCCGGCACCTGGGCTGGGGCCTCAACACCGTCCTGCGCTACGCGCGCGCCGTCCACTGGCAGGACACCCTGCGCGAAACCCGGCCGCGTCCCAGCAGGCTGGACCCCTACAAGCCCTAATTCCTCTGTAACAGCTCCGGCTGAGCTCCTCACAGCTCTGCCGGAGCTGTTCGAGCGCAGGACTGTGACGCCTTCCTGGACCCCGGCCGACGAGGCCTCCACTGAGAGGGGCGCAAGTCCCGTGACTCGGGTGGTGGCAACCGTGTGGGCGCAGGGCGGACAACCTATACAAGCCCCGGCCTGCGAGGCCTCCTAGGTAGAGCGGTGACGTCCGGCGTCGTCACGGTCGCCATCACCGGACTGAACCTCCACTCTTTGGAGTTGGTGGTGCGAGCCCGATTCACGGCGACCTCTTGCCAGCCCCGATCCAGGCGGCCTCCGGAGCGCGGGCACTTCGAGTGGTGGCGGGCAGCCGAGCGCGGTAGCTTCGAGGAGGCCGGGCACGCTGTCACACCGCACCTGGACGGTGGTCCGTGGCCGCTCTGTCCCCGTGCCGGGGGAGGTCTCCGTGAAGCTAGAAGGCTGCGTCGCGTTCGTCACGGGCGCCAACCGAGGACTCGGAGAGCAGTTCGTGCGGGCTCTCTTCGAAGCCGGAGCGGCCAAGGTCTACGCCGGGGCCCGCGACCCTGCGAAGGTCGCCGTATCGGGAGCCGTCCCGGTCGCCGTGGACATCACCGACCACGAGTCCGTCGGTGCGGCGTCCCGCCAGGCCCAGGACGTGACACTCCTCATCAACAACGCCGGGGCCACCACCCGCGCGGGCATTCTCACGGCCGACCTGGAGGCATTCCGGCTGGAGTTCGAGACCCATGTGGTCGGTACGCTCGCGATGAGCAGGGCCTTCGCCCCGGTGCTCGGGCGCAACGGCGGCGGCGCCATCGTCAACGTACTCTCGGTGCTGTCCTGGGTCTCACTCCCGGTCAGTGCGGGATACGCCGCGGCCAAGGCCGCCGAGTGGTCGGTGACCAACGCCTTGCGCGTGGCCCTTGCAAAACAGGGCACGCAAGTCACCGCTCTGCACGTCAGCTATCTCGCGACCGACATGGCTGCGAACGTGCCGGGGCCGAAGTCCGACCCCGGAGAGGTGGCCCGCGCGACCCTCGACGGTGTTGCGGCAGGGCATCACGAGGTGCTGGCCGACGACGTCAGCAGGCAGGTCCAGGCCGCTCTGCCGGGAGGACCGGCCGAGCTGTACCCCGAACTGCGCGGTGGCCGGTCACTTGTCTGACGCACGACAGCGACGGCCCGGCCCTCCTGAGCCGTCCCCGCTCGCTCACCGATCACCGGAGGCGCAGATGACGGGCAGCCTGCCGCATCACCCCCGCGACTTGGCAGGCCAGACCGTGGTGGTGATCGGCGCAAGTTCAGGGATCGGACTCGCGACGGCGCGTCAAGCACGGGACTGCGGCGGTCAAGTCGTCATGGTCGGGCGCAACCGGGAGCGGCTGGAGCAGGCGGCGGCCGAAGTCCGGCCTGTGAGGACCGCGACCGTCGACGCCGCTGACATCGACCGCCTCCAGCGGTTCTTCCAGGATCTGCCCGGCCCGGTCGACCACGTCATCTCGACAGCCGGCTCCCCGTCGTACGCGCCCTTGGCCGACATGGACCTCGAAGAGGCGCGCCGCCACTTCGGCGAACGCCTCGCCCTCACTCTCGGAGTCGCCAAGTACAGCCGGTCCAGAGTCCGGGCCGCGGGAACGCTGTTGTTCATCGGCGGCACCGGCGGTCGCCGCCCTGGCGTCGGCAGAACCGTCACCGCCGCACTCACGGCAGCGCTGCCCGCCCTGACCGCCAACCTGGCCCTCGAACTGGCGCCGGTCCGTGTGAACCTCATCGCCGCCGGATTCGTCGACACACCTCTGTCCGCCTCACTCCTGGGCGATCAGCTCGAAGCGCGGCGGGAGGAACTGCGCGCCACGCTCCCGATACGGCGGGTCGTCGGTCCGGACGACGTCGCCGCTCTGGCCGTACACATCATGTGCAATGAGGCGTTGACGGGCGCCACGTACGACATAGACGGCGGTCAGCAGTTGCTGTCCCTCTGATGCCATGACGGCCTTCCGAGGGGGCCGCTGTATGCAACGACCATCCCAGAAAGGCTCCTCCACCATGGACATGAAACTCGAAGTCGTGGTGATACCGGTGGCCGACGTCGACCGGTCGAAGGGCTTCTACGAAGGGCTGGGGTGGCGGCTGGATGCCGACTTCACCGCCGATGACGGGCTTCGTGTGGTGCAGCTGACGCCGCCCGGTTCCACTTGCTCGGTGATCTTCGGTGACGGGGTCAGCTCGGCTGCCCCAGGATCCGCCGAGGGGCTCCACCTCGTGGTCTCGGACATCGAGGCGGCGCGGGCGGAGCTGGCCCGCAGCGGGGCCGACGTCAGTGAGGTCTTCCACGATGCCGGTGGAGTGTTCCATCACGCGGGCACGAAGGCCCGTGTGTCCGGCCCCGATCCCGAGCGGCGCAGTTACGCCTCCTTCGTCTCGTTCAGCGACCCGGACGGCAACGGCTGGACCGTGCAAGAAGTCACCGAACGGCTTCCGGGCCGCTGAGGCCGACTCTTCCGACACGCACTGCGGCGGCGTCTCGGTCGCGTGAACGAGTGGCGTGTCAGTGTCTCAGCATCGCTTGCTCGAGCTGCGAGGGATGAATGAGCGACACCAAGGTCCGAGCTGCGAAGCCTCGTCCTCATCGATGTCTCATGAGACATGCCGAACGTAAAGAACATGATCACGGCGACTTCGGCCTGGGCAATACGCTGGGAGCGGACTGCGTGGTCACGGCCGTCGTCGACCGGACGCACGAGGGCTACGGCGACCCCCTTTGGGACGTTGCCTGCCTGGACCTGTGGTGGCCCCAGGTCGGCTTTGCCGAGGCATACGTAGAGGCGCAATGTGATGCCCCATGACTCGTCCGTGCCGACGAGCGGCTCCGCCTCCACCAGCTGCTGCTGGCGCGCGGCGCGCTCGGCGCGTTCATCCAGGTGGGGCCAGCCCGGCAAAGCCCGGTTCACCTTCAGCGGCCCCACTGCCGCTCAGCTGAGCCTGGACGTGGCGTACGCCTCGATGGCGTCCCGCTGATAGGCGGCCAGGCCGGGGGCGATCGCCTCGTACCCGGCGCGCCAGGCGTCGTTGCACACGCAGGAGCGGCCGATTGCGCGGTACTCCTCGGCGGAGACGGCGTGCAGCTGAGTCCGTGCCCGGTACTGGGCGTCGATCTCGGCCTGCACGGGTTCAGCGTCGGCCTGGTGGCCCGCGGCCCATCAGCTCGGCGAGACGGATCATCTGCGCAGTGCGCTCACGGTGTCCGGTCTCGGCCTCGGCCTGGCTCATCGTGGCGGCCCGCCGGCCGACCTCCTCGGCGAGTTCGGGGAAGTCGCGCCTGTTCTCTTCGTACTGGGAGGGCTGCACGCCCTCGAACAGGTTCTCCGGTCGGTTGATGGTCATGGGTTGGCCGTCCTTCCTGGACTGCTCTAGTTCGGCGATCGTGCGGGAGACGGTGCCGGCCAGGACGTCGAGCCGGTCCCGCTCGGCGAGGAGTCGCCGGTGGTGGCCGCGCAGGGCTTCCACCTCGTCGACCTGCTCGGTCAGGATCCGGCCGATCTCGGCCAGCCCGAGGCCCAGCGCCCGCAGTACGAGGATCTGCTGCAGCCGCAGGAGCTCGCGCTCGCCGTAGTAGCGGTAGCCACCTGCGCCGATCCGGGCCGGCGACAGCAGACCGATCTCGTCGTAGTGCCGCAGGGTCCGGGCGGTCACGCCCGACATCCGGGCGACCTCCGCGATCGGCCACTCCATTGCCACTCCCTCACGAATGCGTCACCGGGCCGGCCTCTCCGGCCCTGGTCAGGACGGTAGAAGCTGCCGCAACAACAACTTCAACCCCAAAATCCAGGCTTACCCGACTCCGGCCCTGCGACCATGCGCACGACCCGTACGACCGGCCCGCGCAGAAGCCGACTGCTGTCGGAACTCATGAACAATTCGATCCGGCCCTGGCCGCCCGGTGCCTCCCGAACCACCGTCGAAACGCTGCCCTCCCCGTGAACAGAGCCATCCCTGCTGTAACCAGTAGGGAGGTGTCGGCGGATCAGCTTCTGGTGGCAGGGGCGTTTTGCGTCGGATATGTTCCTAACCGGCTTCTGGTGCCCCGTAGGGGAAGTTGTACCCGGTGAAGTCGGCGACGTGGACGTATCCGATGCGCTGGTAGAGGGCGTTGCTGGTGGGGTTGGCCGGGTCCGTGAAGAGCACGACGTCCGTCGCGCCCGCAGCCAGCGCGGCCCTGCTCACCTCAACCGTCACGGCCCCCGCGTAGCCGCGCCCCCGGAGGTGGGCCGGGGTGTAGACAGGGTCCACCCGGATCATGCCGCCGACCATCGAAGTCGCGGCTGCCATGGAGACGGGCGTGCCGTCCGGAGTCTCCCAGAACGTGAAGTGTCTGTCGCCGAAGCGCGAGTCGGACCAGGAGCCGGCGTCGATCAAGTCGATGGAAGGCTGCTCCCCGACATCGACGCAGAACTCACGACACCAGCGCACGACCTGCTCGTGGTCCTTTTCACCCGTGACGCGACCCCGGCCCTCTGGGCGCGGCTGCAGTGGGGTGAGCGTGCCGAGACGGTAAAGATGCGTCCGCCAGAAGGGGACCGGCGCTGCGCCCGTGTGCCGCTGCCATGCATCCGCGAAAGCGGCGGCGGTGTCGTGGTCCGCGAGGACACCGGAGGGGGAATGGCCGAGGCCGGCCAGGTGAGCAGCGAGGGTGCCAGCCTGCTCGGCAGAGAGGGGGGTGACCCACAGGTATCCGCGCGGCGTGCGATAAAAGATGGCGCAGACCTCGCCTCCGGACTCCAGCCGGCCGAAAACGGTGGCTTCGGCACCATGCGCGCCAGCCCCGTGTGTCCGCAGTTTCTCGATGCCCGTCAACGGCATGTTGTGCAGGGCGGGCCGCGAGCGCAGGAAGTCTCCGGCTCGGGCGAGGAAGTCGTCGACGTCTTTGGTGAGTTGCCAGTCATCCGGGAGCATGCTTCATGATCCCGGATGTACTCGACTCGGGAGAGCACTCGCTCAGAGATGCACCGTCGCCACGACTGGTCCAACGCCTTTCAGCCACGTGCCGTAACTGCCCCTGATCACGCAAGAGTTTTCCTCGTCCACTGGCTGGTCCGCGGGCTTTTGCGGGTTAGGCGTCAGGTCATCATGGTGATGAGTGCCCAGTTCAGGTGGGCTTCGGAGTGCTGGGGAAGCCGCTCGTAGTCTCGCGCGTCGCGGCGGGCGTTCATGCACCAGCCGATCGTCCGCTCGACCTTCCAGCGGCGAGGCAGGACGACGAAGCCTTTGGTGCCTCGGGGTCGGGAGACGATGCGCAGGGTGAGCCAGAGGCGTTCGCGAGCCCAGCCACGAGGTCGCCGGCGTAGCCGCGGTCGGCCCAGACCTGGGTGATCTGCGGCTGGGTCAGGCGCAGGCGCCAGAACACGTCGCGGGCGGCGTCGCGGTCCTGGATGTCGGCGGGCGTCACCGTGATCATCACGGGCAGGCCGAGAGTGTCCACGGTGATATGTCGCTTGCGCCCGTTGATTTTCTCCGCAGCGTCGTAGCCGCGGCTGCTCTGGCCGACGGTGGAGGCAGCCTTGACCGACTGGGAGTCGACGATCAGGGTCACCGGGTGCGGGCAGCGGCCTTTTCCGGTACGAATACGGCGGCGGAGCTGGTCACGGATGTAGGTGACGACCCTGCCCGGTTCCATCGCCAGAGTGAAGTAGGCCGCCGACGAGGTGCCCGTGGCGTGGGTCCTTTTCCGACGGCCCCTTCCCGAACGGTGCGGGCTAGTTTCCCAGCACACCGCTGCTCGCGAGCCCCGGTTTCGTCCAGCACCGCATCCACCAACTCGGGCGGGATGACCTGCGTTAACCCCGGTTATTCAGCGGAATTGGGCGAGCTGACGCACTGACAGCAGAAAGATGCCGCTGACCTGCGAGGATGCGAGTGTCTAGGTCGTATCCGGTGCAGGAGTCAGGACACCTTTCTGGTGAGCGAGCGTACAGGGTGGGATCGTGGGCTGTTCGTGGCAGCCGACGGAAAGGGACTGGTCGGGCATGCGGGGGCGGTGCTGCTGCGCCGGCTGGCGGACCGGGTGGGGCTGACGCGAGGGCTTGCCGGGGTGCTTCCCTCCAGCACGAGTGCCGGGTGGCGGGAGCGGGCCGGGGTGCTCGTCCAACTCGCCGTCGCGATGGCGCTCGGGGCGCGGAGCCTGCTGGAGGCCGAGCAGCTCCAGCTCCACCACCAGGGCCTGTTCGGCCCTTCGGCCTCGGACTCGACGATGCGCCGCCTGCTGGCCGAACTGGACGACAGGACCCTGATGAAGATCGCGAAGGTGCGGCGGCGGGTGCGCCGGCACGTGTGGATGCTGCTCCACCTGCGGCCCGGCGGCTTCCCGTGGCTCACGGTGGCCGGGCGGAGGCTGACGGGCTGGATCGTCGTCGACCTGGATGCCACGGTCATCACGAGCGCGTCCAGGAAACAAGGGGCCGCGGCCACGTTCAAGGGCACGTTCGGCTTCCACCCGCTGGGCGGCTGGCTGGCGAACACCGGCGAGAGCCTGGCGATGGAACTGCGTCCGGGCAACGCGGGGGCGAACACCGTGGACGACCACGTCCGCGTCCTTGCCGCCGCGCTGGATCAGATACCGCACTCTTCGCAGTCGAAGATCCTGGTTCGCGTCGACGGCGCGGGCGCCACCCACGGCCTGCTTCAACACCTGGAAGCGCTGAATACGAAGCGGCGCACGGTCCGCTACACGGTCGGCTGGAAGATCACGCCCGAGGACGAGGCGGCGATCGCGAGACTCCCCGAAGGCGCCTGGGAGACCTCGCTGAAGCAGGACGGCAATCTCCAAGCTGGCTACCAGGTCGCGGAGTTGACCGGTCTGAACACCCGGGATGGCTGGCCGAAGGGCATGCGGCTGATCGTCCGCCGCGTGCGCCCGTCCCGGCGGCATATGAAGAAGCTGACCGCCTTCGAGCAGAAGACCGGCTGGCGCTACTCGATCACCGCCACGAACATCCGGCACATGTGGGGCATCGCCGGCTCCCACCAGATCCAGTTCCTCGACGCCCTGCACCGCGACCACGCCGAGGTCGAAGACCGCGTCCGCACAGGCAAGGCCATGGGTCTGGCGAACCTGCCCTCACAGATGCCCCTATGGATGTCAACTGGCGTCTTGGGCTGGTTCCGTGGGGTGTGTCGCGGTGTTTGCGGGGGCGATGTGCCGGTAGATCTCTCGTGCGACGTACCGTTTCAGGCAGCGGATGATCTCGCGTTTGGTCTTGCCCTCCGCGAGGCGTCGCCGCAGGTAGTCCTGGGAA